>JACDEC010000049.1 GCA_013816645.1 Planctomycetota bacterium | reverse complement strand
CGGCACCGCTCGCTCCGACGCTGGCGGCGGTGATCGCGTCGAGGGAGCCGCGGTCGGCCAGTGGCGCCAGGCCCAACGCTGCGGCAGCCCGCGAGCCGGTGCCATCCGGGATCTCCCAGGAGCGCGGGCGGAAGACGATCATGCTGTTGCCATCTTCGCGGGGGGGGTGGGGGCGGCTCGGTGGATGCGAGGTGCCGGCGGAGCGCTGCGCTGGCCCACCCGGACCCCACCCCGCCCAGGGCGATGATGGTGGCGATGCGATTGTCACGGTGGGGATCGGCCAGACCTCGGTTTGCGGTGGCGGCCAGCAGCTCCGCGGTCGCCGCCTCCGACAAGTCGGCGAGCAGGTCGTTGCCGAAGCACCAGCGGGCGAGACCACCCAGCGCGGCGCCATCGTCGATGATGCGTATGCCGCAAACCAGCGCGCTCAGCCGGCGACAGATCGAGCAGGTCGGCGCCGATCACCGTGCCGTCCTCGGACGGGCCGATGCGGATGGCGGCGATCCGCTCCGCCGAGCCGGGTTCGCTGAGCAGGATGCGTCGCTCATCGCGGCGCAGGACGTAGGCGCCCGGCGCGCCGACCACCAGCGGCGTGCTGCCCAGGAAGACGACATCACCAGCGACCGGGTGGATCGCGCCGTCCGTCAAGGCGATCACCTCGGGTTGCACTGGCTCGCCGTCCATGGCGAAGGCGTAGTCGGCCGCGGGCAGCGCGAGCGAGGTGACGACCAGGAGCAGGAGGTGTCGCATACCAGGGCAACGATGGGGTGCCCGCCTGGGTTCGCCAGTATCACGGGAGATCGCCATCCGCCTCGTCAGGCACGCCCAGCGCAGCCATGGTCGGCCGGAAGCATCGAGGGCTCGGTCGCTCCGCGGGGCGAGGGGGGACAACAGCTTGTGCGCGCTAGCGATGGGATTCGGCCCGCAGTCGGCTAGGCTCCACCCCGGACCATGCCCATGAAAGCCAAGAAAACATCGCTCCGATCCGATGCGGTGAAGCCGAAGCTCGTCGTGCTCGAGCCAGCGACGCACGAGCAGCGCGAGGCCATCCTCGCGCTCATGCAGGTCTTCGGGGTCAAGGTGCTGGTGTAAGATCCCCCAGGGATCTCGACGTGTCCGCCACGATGCCGGACCGCTGCCAGGCTGGGTGAAGCGCCAGCGCAGCACCGCGGCGCGCGCCGAATCGTCGAGCGCGGCGTGCCCGCTGGATCGCAGGATGTCGACCTGGCGCGGGTGGTCGTGTTCGTCGACGAGCACCCGCACGGTCACCGTGCCCTGTTCGCCGAGGCGCCGCGAGCGCGATGGACAGGTCGGCCGGACGCGCTCACCACCCCCGAAGTCGATGCCGCTGGGGACACGGACGGTCGAAAGATCGGCGTCTGCTGGCCGTACAAGCAGGTGACTGGGCCGACTGCCCGATGGGAAAGGCCGCTGGAAACCAGGCCCGGGTCCGGAGGATCCCGCTCCTGGAGCCCACCATGCGTCTCTTCAGCGTCCTCGCCCTGTCCCTCTCCTTCATCGCCAGCGGCTACGCCCAAGCCGCCCCCGCCGCTGCCGAGGCGAAGGCGATCAACACGGTGTGTCCGATTTCAGGCAAGGAGGTCGACGGCACGACCAACGTCACGCTCAAGGACACCGCGGGCAAGGACGTGATCGTCGCCACCTGCTGCGGCGGCTGCGCCAAGAAGGCGGAGAAGAAATCCGAGGCGACCATCACCGCAGCCAAGGCCAACAAGAAGGCTGAGTAGGACGGGCAACCGCTGAGGGTACCGCCCTCGCGGGTTTCCGGCTGGATACGCACACCCCCGCGGATGATCCGTGGGGGTGTGTTCTTTGGGTTCCCGGCGCGGCGAGGCTGACGACTCAGGCCGCTGTGGGCGGGCGGCTATAGTCGGGGCTCCTGCGCTTGTTGACCGAGGCCACGGTGGCCTGCAATCCTTGGCGCAGGGCTGCGACGGTCGGAGCGATGACCTCGACCTGCACGTGCGGATTCTCGAGCCGCAGGCAGAGATCGGCGACCAGGTTGGCGCCGATGATCAGGCTGGAGCCCTTCAGGCGGTGCGCGGCCAGGTTCAGCCGCTGCATATCGAGCGCCTCAGCCGCGCTGGCGACGTCGTGCAGGTACTTCGCCGCGTCCTGCTCGTAGTCGGCGAGCACGGCGAGGACGAGCGCGGAATCCCCGGTCTCGGCGGTGAGCCGTTCGAGAACCGCCTCGTCGAGCATGGTCGGCTCGACCAGGGGCAGCCAGCGCAACAGCACTTCGGCCAGCGCATCGATGCGCACCGGCTTGGTGACGTAATCGTCCATGCCCGCGGCGAGGCAGAGATCGCGGTTGCCGCACATGGCATCGGCGGTCATCGCCACGACCACCGTGCGTTTGAGGCCGCGCAGCTTCTCGCGCTGGCGGACCTCCCTGGTCGCGGCGTAGCCATCCATCTCCGGCATCTGGCAGTCCATGAGCACGGCGTCGTAGGCGATGCGCGACAGCGCGGCCAGCGCTTCGACGCCATCGCTGACCGCATCGCCGCGGCAGCCCAGGCGAGCGAGCTGGCCGATCGTGACCCGCTGGTTCACCGCATTGTCGTCAGCCACCAGCACGCGACCGCGCAACGCCGGCAGCACCTTGGGCGCCAGCGACGGGATCTTGAGACCGCTGGCCGGACCGAGGACCTGGACGAGCACGTCGTAGAGTCGCGATTGGCGCACCGGCTTGGTCAACGAGGCGGCGATGCCCGAGCGCACGGCTTCGTCGGCGATGGCGTAGCTGCTGACCGAGGTCAGCATGATCAGCGTCAGGTCGTTCAGGGTGGGATCGGCCCTGATCTCCCGCGCCAGGGCGATGCCGTCCATGTCCGGCATGTGCATGTCGAGGATCGCTATGCGATACAGTTTGCCCGCGGCGTGGGCGGCGCGGATGAGCGTCAGCGCCTGCGGCCCGCTCTGGGCGACATCGGCGATGATGCCCCAGCTCGCGACCTGCAGGCGCAGGATCTCGCGGTTGGTGGCGTTGTCGTCGACGCACAGGGCGGTAAGGCCCTGGAGCTGGGGCAGGAACAACTCCGGCGGCGCGGGGCGCTCCTCGAGATGCACGTTGAAGCGGAACGTCGAACCGGCCCCCGGCGCGCTGGTGACGGTGATGTTCCCGCCCATCTGCTCGACCAGGCGCCGGCTGATGGCCAGACCGAGACCGGTGCCGCCGTAGCGGCGGCTGGTCGAGGCGTCGCCCTGCGTGAACGGCTGGAACAGCCGCGACAGGGTCTGCTTGGCCATGCCGATGCCGGTGTCGCGGATCTCGAAGAAGATCGGCAGCGCGACCGCTGGGGCGCCACCGGGAACGGTCGGCAGCGTGGCGGCGCTCGTCACCGCGCCTTCCTGCATGCCCACGCGGACGCTCACTTCGCCGGTGGCGGTGAACTTCACCGCGTTGCTCAGCAGGTTCACCAGCACCTGGCGCAGTCGCCCGGGATCGCCGGTGACCATCCGCGGAGTGCCCGCCTCGACCAGGCAGGACAGTTCGATGCCCTTGCCGAACGCCTTGTCGGCGAGCAGGCCGACCGCGTCCTCGACGATCTGGCGCAGGTCGAACTGGACCGTCTCCAGCTCCATCCGTCCGGCCTCGATCTTCGAGATGTCGAGGATGTCGTTGATGATGATGAGCAGGCTGTCGGCGCAGCCGCGCACCGTCTCGGTGTACTGCCGCTGCTGGAAGTTCAGCGGCGTGTCCAGCAGCAGGCCGGTCATGCCGATGATGCCGTTCATCGGCGTGCGGATCTCGTGGCTCATGATGGCGAGGAACTCGCTCTTCTCGCGATTGGCGGTCTCCGCCTCGTCGCGCGCGTCACGCAGTTCCTGGTTGGCGCGCTGCGGCTGGCGCACGCGCTCGACGGTGTCCAGCTCGACCTGCACGGCGCGGTTGCGCATGTCGTCGACGACCTGATCGTGCTCGCTGCCGATGCGGCGCAGGCGGACCGCCTCGCTCACGTCCTCGACGCGATGGACGATGTAGGCCAGCGATCCATCGGCGGCCAGCACCGGCGCGTTCACCGGGCTCCAGAAGCGCTCCTCGAATCCGCCTCCGCGTTCTTCCGGCCGCCGGATGTCGTACTTGATGACCTCCATCACGTCGGCCGCCCGGGTGCGCTGGACCGCCGCCAGCGAGGCGCGCAGGTTCTTGGAGCCGGAAGCTGGATCGTCCGGGTTGTCCGGGAAGGCTTCGAAGATCCCACGTCCGATGACGTCGGCGCGCCGGGTCATGGTCGCGCTCAGGTAGGCGTCGGTCGCGGCGACAATGGTCAGCGATGGCGACAGCGCCAGCAGCAGGTGCGGAGACGATTCGAAGAGCGCGCGGTAATCGACGTTCGCGGCGGGATCGGCGGATGAAACCATGGTGTTCTCTATCGTAGTACGGTCGGCGGCCGGAGCCGACGACCACGGGGATCAGGGGTCCGCTGGCGGCGCTACGCCGCGGATGTGGATCAGCGCCTTCAGCGCCAATTCCGTCAGCAGGAACGGTTTGATGATGATGTCGTTGGCCGACTCTTCCGAGCTGCGGAAAGATGCGGCCACTTCGCGGATGCCGGTGACGAACACGATCGGGACATCGGCGTAGCCGGGGATCGCGCGCAGGCGCGCGGCGAGCTGGAACCCGTTCATGCCGCTCATCATCAGATCGGTGAAGACCAGCGAGAAGCGCGTTTGCCCCGCGGCGGCGAGCGCGGCTTCCGCGGTCGAGAACGCGACGGGGGTGATCGAAGACCGACCCATGGCGGAACAGGCGGTGGTGAGCGACACGCGATCATCGTCGACCATCATGGCCTTTGCGCCGGTGAGATCCGCGATCGCTCCCTCTGGGCCGACCAGGTGCCGCTCCATCCGTTCCAGGGCCTGCGCCGCCGTGCGGATGGATCCCGGCGTGATGTGGCTCGGCCACGCCTCGAGCTTGCGCAGGAAATCGACGGTCAACTGCACCAGGCGGTGGAAGGGATCGTGGCCGTCTGTGACCAGGGGCTTCAGCCGTTCGGCGATCTCGACCAGGCGCCGACCCGCAGCGGCCAGTTCCACCGCATCCGCGGTGCACGACGACAGCTCCTGCTGTGCGGCCCGGACCAGGCAGAGGCGCTCGCCCATCGACCCGAGATCGGCCGCCGTCGTCTGCGGGATGATGGGCACGGGCGGCTTTGCGGCGTGGAGTCGCGTCTCGGCTGCGCGACCGGCCTCGATTTCCCGCACGACGGCGCTGTCCGAAGGCAGATCCTCGCGAACCCTGGTCAGGGCCTCGCGCATCGCACGCGCGCTCTGATAGCGCTCCTCGCGCGCAAGCCGCCCGGCCCTGAGAATCACCGCGGCCAAGCCGGCGGGGCAGGATGGCACGAGCAGGCGCGGATCCGGCAGCGGCTGCTGCTGGGCCTTGCTGAGGACCTCGATCTCGCTGTCACCGCTGAACGGGTACTCGGCGGTGACCAGGTAGTAGAGCGTCGCGCCGAGCGCGTAGATATCCGCCCGCCCATCGATGGTCGGATCCTTGCGCGCCTGTTCCGGCGCCATGAACCCGGCGGTGCCCGGGGTCGTCCCGGCCGCGGTGAAGCCTTCGCGGTGATCGAGCACGCGGACCAGTCCGAGGTCGGCCACCTTCGCCTGCCCGTCGCTGGTCAGCAGGATGTTGGCCGGCTTGATGTCGCGATGGACGAGGTTGGCGGCGTGGATGGCTTCCAATCCGCTCGCAGCGTCGATGCAGATCGACAAGGCGCGTTGAGGGGACATCCCGCCGGGCGCGCAGGCGAGAGCCTTGGCGTCGCCGCCGGTGATCAATTCCATGACCAGATAGAGTCGGTCGCCGTCGGCGCCGAAATCGTAGATGGCCACGACGTTGGGATGATGCAACTCGATCCCGACGGCCGCTTCGACCAGGAATCGACTGCGGAACGCCTCGTCGTTGGCATGCGGCGCGCGGATGACCTTCAGCGCGACTTCGCGCAGGGGTTTCCCGCCGGTCGCCCGGTAGACGATGCCGAACCCGCCGTGGCCGATCGTCTCGTCGATGCGGTATCCAGCGATGCTGACCACGGGCGCGTTGGGATCCGCCAGACGCAGCAAGTCCAATTGCCGTTGCTGGAGGTGTCCATCAGCCAGCAGCATGGCGATGCCGTTGCCGCTCTCGTACTGCATCCGGATCGCGCGTTCGGCGGGCCCCGCCGCGATGACGCCGGAGCGCATGCCCAGGCAGATGATGTCGATCGGGTCGAAGGCTTTGCGTGGATGGATGTGCGTGCTGAGGGCGTCCAGCGCCGACGCGTGCGTGTTGTTCATGCAAAGCGAATCCGGCGGGGGCTGAATGAGGACTGCGCCGTGATTTATAGCGAACAGGCGTTGGGATCACAGGTCATTATTTTCCTGCTAGGGAGGTCACCGGACGGTTTGCCGACGCAGAAATGCGTGCTGAAGCATGCGCGGTGACACGCGGCGCTCACTGTCTCAGAGTCAGTGTCCTGCATGGCGTAACACAGCGCGTTTGAACAGCCGTGTAGAAGGCTGCGACTCGGGGGTTGGCTGGGGGGGGGCGTCAAAGCTTCAGCGAGATGACAGGGGAGCGCACGTTGGCGACTGTTTTGTCCGGCCGCTCGTCCTCATCATCGAGGACAATGCATCGGATGCGCGACTGTTGCTCGACGCGTTGTCCGAAGCCGGTCTGGGCGTCGCTACGCTCGTCGCGGCGAATGGAGTCGACGGCTACAACATGCTGGTGCGGCGCGAGCCATACCGCGATCTCCCGCTGCCCGCGCTCATCATCCTCGACATCAACCTGCCCGCGATCGACGGCAGGTCGATGCTGAAGACCTTGAAAAGCGAAGCGCGCTGGCGGGGGATCCCGGTGGTGGTCTTCTCATCGTCGCCAGCCCACCGAGTCGAATGCTTGGCCGTGGGAGCGGTGGATTACGTCGTCAAGCCCATGGTCTATGACGCCTATGTGGCGTTCGCGAGGACGCTCCAGCGGCACCTCGGCGGCCAGGCTGCGGATTTCGCTGCGCGGCGGTAGCGGCCACGCAGTCAGTGTTCTGGTCGGCGTCTGCGCGCGGCTCAGGAATCCCGGGGAATGCGTTCGATCAGACCTGATCCGTAGACCGCGCGCAGGCCGAGGTGCTCGAGGTGCGCGTAGCCGATGAAGCAATCGCAGCGACTGCGCGGGCACGGTCGCGGAGCCAGGACGACATCGAAGTCGTCGCGGTACAGGTTGCCGATGATCCGGTCGACGAAGTGGCAGCGGCCCGCACTGCGGCTGTAGCCGCCGAATCTCGTCATGGATGGCCAGCGGGGCGGAGCATCCCAACGAGTTTCTGGGCGGTAGCAAAGAACCCGTCGACATTGAGGGGCTTCGGGAAGAAAGCGGTCGCACCGCCTTTGATCGCAGCCTCCACATCGCGCGGATTCAGGGACCCGCTGAAGATGATGATGGGCATTTCCCGCAAGGCCGAATTCGACCGGGCGATGGCGAGCACCTCGAGACCGCTGATGCGTGGAATATTGAGGTCGAGCAGGATCAGGCCGGGTACGGGAAGCTCTCGCCCAGCATTCTCGAGCAGCTCCACGCCGCGTTCACCGTCGCCGGCGACGTGCAGGGTGAACACGAGGCCGGATTCCTGCAGGGCCATGGTCATCAACTCGATGTCCATGGGGTTGTCCTCGATCATGAAGATATCGGTCACGTCGGAGGGCCAGCGTCTGGCAATGCGATGGAGAAGGTCGCGCCTTTGCCTTCACCAGGCGACTCGGCCGAGATCCGCCCCTGATATCGCTCGACGATCCGGCGGCAGACGGCGAGCCCCAGGCCAGTGCCTTCATAGCGGTCGGTGTGGAGCCGCTTGAACAGCCCGAAGATGCGATCGGCGTACTCCGGCCTGAAGCCGATGCCGTTGTCGCTCACGGTGATGGTCGTACCCGCGCGCTGGCGTGTCGCGCCGACGTGGATGCGAGGCGTCGCACCCGGCGGTTGGTATTTCATGGCGTTCGCCAGGAGGTTCTGCAGCACGATCGCCATCTGGCCCTGGTTCGCGCGCACCCGTGGCAGGGAATCGCAGGTGATGACGCTCCCGGTCTCCGAGATGCGCTCGGCCAGCAATGCGACCGCGTCGGCGAAGGCTGCGTTGACATCGGCCTCCTGTGCACCCGAGTCGTCGTGATGAATGACGCGGGAGTAGGTCAGCAGATCCGCGATGAGCCGCTGCATGCGCAGGGCACTCTCGCGCATGCGCGCCAAGTACGGGCGGGCCGGATCGCCGGCCTCGAGCTTGCGGTCGGCCAGATCGCCGCTGACCGAGATGTTGCGCAGAGGTTCCTGGAGGTCATGGGCGGCGACGTAGACGAACTGTTCCAGCTCGGCGTTCGAACGGCGCAGGGCGCTCTCCGTGTCCATCTGCTCGGTCACGTCGGTGTTCGTGCCGAACCACAGGGTGACCTCCCCGTGCTCGTTGCGGATCGGGAATGCGCGGGACAGGAACCACCGATAACGCCCGTCAGCCGCGCGGATCGGGAAGGTGTCCTCCCAGGGCATGCCAGAAGCCAGGTGGGTACGGAACTTATCGGTGACCCGGTCGACGTGGCTGGGATCGTGGACCGCTTGCCACCCCCACCCCTGCATCTGCTCGAAGGTCGTGCCCGTGTACTCGTACCACCGTCGGTTGTACCAGAAAATGTAGCCGGTCGCGTCCGCCGTCCAGGCGAGTTGGGCGATGTTGTCGGCCATGGCGCGGAACCGCTGCTCGTTCGCCTCCGCGGCCTGCGCCGCCAGTTTGCTCTCGGTGATGTCCTGCTGAACACAGACGAAGAGTCGATGTCCATCTTGTTCGAGGGTATTGATGTGAGCGGAGGTGAGGAAGACCGTTCCGTCCTTTCGCCGGTTGCGCCATTCCCCAGACCAGGTCCCGTTCGTCTGGAGCGTTGCGATGACCTCGCCGACCAGGCGCTCGTTCTCCTCCGGAGGAAGAGCATTCTGTACGGTCACCGGTTGCCCGATGAGTTCCCCGGGCGCGTAGCCGAAGATCGAGTCCTCGGCGGCGTTCGTATAGACGATGACTCCCTTCTCATCCGCGACGCTCACCCCTTCGACCATGCGCTCCAGCACCAGCGAGTGCAGTTTCATGGCCTCTTGGCTGCGTTTGCGCTCGGTGATGTCCCGAAGGTACCCGGTGAAGCTGATGTTTCCGCGAACGCGCGACGGCGAGATCGAGATCTCAACCGGGAACTCGCTGCCGTCCCGGCGAAGAGCGGACAACTCGATGCGTCGGTTGAGAACGGGCCCGACCCCGGTGGCGAGGTAGCGCTGGACTCCTTGCAGATGGGCCGCGCGTTCTCCCGAGGGAATGATGAGGTGAGCCAACTGCCGGCCCATCGCCTCATCCTTGGTCCAGCCAAAGATGGCCTCGGCTTGGCGGTTCCAGTCGGTGATGCGGTCGCTGTCGTCGATCGTAATGACGGCGTCGAGCGCCGACTCGACGATCGCCCGGGTGTGTTCCTCGCTTTCCTGCAGCTCGCGCTGTCCACGCACCTGAGCCAAGGACATGAGGGACAGCGCCGATCCCAAGACGTTTCCCACGACCAGGATTACCCAAGGGAGCCACTGCAGCGACGTGGCCATGAAGGCATCGGTCGCCGCGTAGCGCACCACCCATCGTCGGCCGGCTATCTCGAGCGAGTCGGTGGCGATGAATCCCCGGCCTTCCGGCAGCGTCGTTCCCGCGGATGCGTGGAGGAGGTTTTCTGGGGCAAAGGCCTCATCGTAGACCATGAACGCGATCGTCGGTTTGGTTTCCGAGCCGAATATGCCACGGAAGAGGTCGTCCGCACGAAGCGGTGCCGACGCGACTCCGACAAACGTCGACTGCCCCCCGGCATAGCGATACAGCGGCACGAACAGCAGCACCCCGGCCTGCTTGCGCGCGTCGAACTGATCCTGAACCAACGTCAGCTTGCCGGACATGGCAGGCGCATCCGTGGCTCGCGCCCGCTCGATCGCCTCGAGACGGACGGACTCCGACGACATGTCATAGCCGATCGCCTCGGCATTCACGCCATCGAGCGGATCGAGATAACGGACGACGTAGTGCTCGTCGGTCGAGTGGTCCGGCCAGATCCGGAAGCCGGGGAACTCTGCTTGGCACTCCGTGACGAACTCTTCTCGCTTCGCGGCCAGGACACGCTGGACGAAGCCGATGGCTTGGATGCCCGGATAGAGGGTTCGCAGCTCGAGTTGCTCGGCGAACGAACGGAATTTCGCAAGAGTCACGCTTTCCTCGGCGGCGAATAGGCCTTTGGTCGCGCGCAGCACGGACACGTAGATGTCGAGGCGGCCGACGACACGGTCGTGGTTGATCTGCACATGGCGTGCAAAGCGCCGTTCGTCGATCATGTGCACGAGCCGGTGCACAACCGCCGCTACCGCTATCGACGCGGTCAGCGACAGCCCCAGCAGGCCGAACGGAATCCACCGCGACGTGCTGCGGATGAAAGGTCGTCGGGTGGTCTTCACGCGTGGGACATGATCACGAGGCGCTGGATGGGAGGATCGTGGAGCGTATGGATCGGATGGCTGACCGATACCCATGGGTCACATGTGCCAGCGCAGCGTGAGCACGGGGTCTTTCCCGTGCATTGGCGGAGGCCGCGGGCGATCAGCGGAAGGAGCATGCGGGATCACGATAGGTCGTTCTGCAGGTCATGAAATGCGGGACCGCGTTGAAGCATGTCAGCCAGGCGCTTGAGGTCCTTGGTGATGCCATAGCTCATTGCCGCATCAGCGGGCGTCGATGGTCGGTGTGCTGGAGTGGGTAGTGCTGCCGTGGTTCTACGGGCGATCGGTGCGGCGAGATCGCGCAGCTGCGGATGAAAGACGTGGTCACACGCGACGGCGTGTTGTGCCTTATGATCACGACCGAGAAGACGGCCATGCGTTCGGCAAAGCACCAGTCTGAAGGTCCAGCGACCCCTGCCCGTCCATCCGCGCCTGCTTCCACACCTTGACGGGTGCTCGTCGAGCGAAAAAGGAGCCCCGCCCGATGCGGGAATTTTCACGCACGCTGGAAACACCTTCGTGAAGACCATTGGGGACACCCGCTACGGCCACGGCTGGGCGAACCACTCCAACGACCACGCCAAGAAGGTCTGCCAGAAGATGCACGTCCACTCGTAGCGGAGCTACGCCATCACCGAGATGGCGCGCCGCGGGATCCCTGAGGAGGTCCGGCCCAAGCTCGTCGGGCACGTCCCGAGGGACGTCCACGCCGGCTACAGCCACGTCGATCTGAAGCGGCTGGTGGAAGCAGTGAGCGCGATCCCATGAGCACATGGAGGGCGCTGTGGGCTCTGTGTGGGCTTAGAAAAAAGCCGTGCTGCAACTCTCGTCGCAACACGGCTTTATTGGTTGGGGTGCAGGGATTCGAACCCCGACAGGCAGAGTCAGAGTCTGCAGTCCTACCGTTAGACGACACCCCAGTAGGGGGGCAGAGGGTAGGTCCGCCCCTGGGTAGTCTAGGG
>JACDEC010000438.1 GCA_013816645.1 Planctomycetota bacterium | reverse complement strand
TTCGAAGCCTTCCTCGCCCATCACCGCGTACATCGCCGCGGTGAAATGCGGGTCGACCGCGCCGATCAGCGTCAGTTCGGCCTGCTGCAGGGTGAAGCCGCGGCGCGCGGGATCGTGATGACCAGCCTGGAGGCCGGGGAGGTCGGGATCCTCGACTGTCGAGCCACCTGCCGCGGTCAATACATCGAGCGAGATATCGAGGAGGCGGACGTTGGGGAGCGGGGCGACGGGAGCTTCGGCAGCCGCACATCCGACGTGGGAGGCGACCAGCGTGACGACAAGCCCGACGAGACCGGGTGCGAGCCCGGCCAAGCTGGAGGACATGGGGATTCCTGAAAAAGATGTGAGGCCACCGCGCGGACGCGCGGCGGTGCGGTGCTGACCAGGGCGCCTACGCGGCGCGCGGAGGTCCCCGCGCGGATCCGACGCCATGCACCGCGGTCGGGCCGCTCCCGTCAGTGACATCCGTTGTCCGCGCCCAGTCGGCGCAGGGGATCTGCGGCTTCCAGTCCGCTTCCGGCAGCATGCACAGCGCGTGGGCATGGAGCTGCGTGCACAGATCGCATCCCTGGTCGGGATCCTGATCGCCCTTAGCAGGGGCCTCGGTCGGCACGCAGCAGCCGTGGTCGTGGTGTTGCGCATGCTCGAGTCGATGGAACTGCCCCAGCCACGCGTGGAGGCACAGCAAGGTCAGGCCGATCAGCCACGTGCAGCGATGCCAGGGGCTGACCACGGGGCTCACTATGAGGTCGAGAATAATCGGTCAATGCACCCCTGGGATGGCGTGAGCCGCTCGCTGGGCGCTGGGCGCTGGGCGCTGGGCGCTGGACGCTGGAAGCGTCTCCTCCGAGCCGGTGATTGTTACAGCCACATCGCATACCGATGCCGGAACTCCGCCGGGATGCACCCCGCGACGCCTAGGCTGAGACGTGGGGGTTGAACCATGATGACGCCAGCGATCGCTCCACGCCGCGCTCTCACCCTGATCGAGCTGATGGTCGCGTTGACCATCGTCGCGATCCTCGCGACCCTGCTGCTGCCATTGCTCGGTGCGGCACGCTCTGCGGCCTTGCGGGTGTCCTGCGCCTCCAACCTGCGCCAACTCGGCATGGGCACCCTGGCCTACATTGCCGACCACGACGATGCGTTGCCCGAGGGCGGCGCGTGGAACGATGCCAACAGCGGCTGCAATTGGTGGAACTCACCCCAGGCGGTGGCCATCATGGGCTACCTCGATGCGGAGCCGGACGAGGATACCCGGGTCTCGCGACTCACCCGCTGCCCCGCCAACCCCAAGGGCAACGTCTACTCCTTCTGGCCCGGGCGCCCGAGCGATCATCGGCTCACGCTCCATCGGCTCGAGAGCTTCGCTGGCCGTCAGCAGCTGCCGGGTCTTTCGGCGGCGCTGTGGACCGATCACTGCTACCTCTACGACTGGGGCACCGGTCGGAACTTCGACAACGCCTGCGGCCATCGCGGCCAGCGCACGGCACCGCTCTGCGGGATCCCGAAGGGGGGGAACATCGGCCTGACCAATGGCGCCGTGGTGTGGAGTCGCTTCGTCGGCGACGGCGAATCGACCGGCATCGACTGGGTGTTCAACGGTGGATCGATCGGCGGGCAACGGGCGCTGCCTTCATGCGCGGTGTAGTTCCGGCTCGACAACATCGGCCGCCTCGACCTGTCGCGCACCTACCAGGACAATCTCGTCGCCGGCAAGGCGTGCTCCACCTTCGCCACCAGCGGATTCTGATCCGGGTCCACGGATTCAACGGTCGGTCAAGCCATCGAGGTGCTCGCGGATCCAGCGCAGGCGAGCGGTCCTGATCGCGGGCAACAGCCGTGCCATCGCCGCGGAGATCCCATTGATGCGCGCGGGATCCGGCGGCAGGGGTCGCGTGGTGTCGGTTGGCGGCTCGCGGATCGATCGCCAGCGCGCGCCATCCTCGGCGATGACAGCGGTCAATGCGCGCATCAGCGCGGCGGCTTCCTCGTGACCGATGCGCAGGTAACCATCCGCCGCATCCGCCGGGGTGACATTTTGGTGATCGACCGGTCTACCCGCGCATCCCGGTCCCAGGCCGATCGTGCGATCGAGTTCCTCGAGGTGCAGCATGGCGTACAGCGCGCGCGCATCCTCGTTCAGGCCCTGCCACGCAGCCGTATCGGGATGCCCGCCCCAGCGCATGCGCAAGTGCCCGATCAGGAGCAGGTCGCCAGCCAGGTCCGGGGTCGCTTCCAGCAGTTCGGCTGCGCTCAGCGCATGCCCCAGCTCAGGCTGGTCGTCGCGATAGAGCGCCCACGCGAGACCGAGGATCACCGCCATGATGCCGGCCATCAGGATGCGCCAGTCGATACGGAGCCTGGACAACATGCCCGACTCGGTGCTCGGGGAACGCTGCATACGACGAGTCGTCGACATGGTCATGGGACCATTATCGATGGAGCGTGTCCATCGTGGCCGCCAGTTCGGTCCTGTTACGTAGATCCGCGATAACAGCGGCCCGTCCCGAAAAGACTACGTAGGTAGTTTTATGGATCCGCTCTAGGGCGGCGATGGAGAACACGGCGCGCCCGGGTATCGACATGGGCATGCGTCGACGCGCCTCGATCACCGATGAGTTGCGCCAGCGGATCCGCAGCGGCCGCTACCCCGTCGGCACGCGCATCCCCACCCGCAGAGAGCTGGGCCAGGAGCTCGGGGTCAGCCCGGTCACGCTCCAGCGCGCCGTCGACCGTCTCACCGAACTCGGCTTCCTGGTCGCTCGCGGCAGACAGGGCACGTTCATCGCCACCCAGCCCCCGGATCTGACCAGATGCGCGGTGGTCTTCGGCGATGAGCCAGGCAAAGGCGGATGGAACCGGTTCTGGACGACCTTCCAGCGCGAAACCGCTGCGTGGCGGGACGCCGCCGGCCGGCGCTTCGAGCAATATTTCATCAGCAACGCCAGCCAGGGATCGCGGGCGCACCGCCGCCTGTGCGCCGACCTCGCCGACGAAGGCCTGGCCGGGATCTTCTTCGTCTCGCCACCGTTCTTCCTCGCGGGATCGCCGATCACCTCCACGACCGTGCCCACGGTGTGCGTGGGCGAAGGGCTTCCCCAAGGTTCGGTCGCCAGCATCGCCGACCCCTTGCCGATGGTGGTGCAGCGCTTCGCCGCAGCCGGACGTCGTCGCCTCGGAGTCATCTGCACCAAGGGGCTGGCCGAGTCGCGGCGTCGCCTCGTCGCCGAGGTGCGGCGACAGGGCGTGGAAACCCGGGAGGAATGGTGGATCGGCCTGCCGATCGAGGCGGCGCACGCGGAATGCGCTCGTTCGGTCGCGCAGCTCCTGCTGTCCGGTAGGCCCAACGAGCGTCCCGACTGCCTGCTCGTCAATGACGACAACCTGGTTCCCCACGCCACCGCCGGGATCATCGACGTCGGCTTGCGGGTCCCCGAAGACCTCCTGGTCTGCGCCCACGCGAATTTTCCCCACGCCACGCCGTCGGCGGTCGTCTGCAC
>JACDEC010000048.1 GCA_013816645.1 Planctomycetota bacterium | reverse complement strand
GCACACGGTGATCGACCAGAGGACGGCGTACATCTGGATGTAGATGTAGAGCGTGCGGCGGTACTTGAAGACTTCGCCGAGGGTGCGCAGGCACTGCTTGAAGGTGTTCGGCCGCGAGATCGGGCTCTCGGTGTGCATGACGAACATCCCGCGCGGGTCGCGGAAGGTCGACTTCACGTGCTCGAAGAACTCCTTGGTGTAGAGCATCACCGACGGCCCGAAGGGGTCGGTCATGTCCATGATCACCGCGTCGAACTTGCGATCGGTCGACTCGACATATTTCCGCCCATCGCCGACGGCCAGGGTGTAGCGCGGGTCGGCGAAGGCGCCCTGGTTGATCTCGGGCATCAGCTTGTCGCAGAACTCGACGACGCCGCCGTCGAGTTCGGCCATCACCGCCGAGTTGACGGGGTGCTTGAGCACCTCGCGCAGGATGCCGCCGTCGCCGGCGCCGATGATCAGCACGTCCTTGGGATCGGGATGGGCGGCGAGCGCGGGATGGACCATCGGTTCGTGGTAGAGGAACTCGTACTTCTGCGCGACCTGGGTCACGCCGTCGAGCAGGAGCACGCGGCCGAACTCCTCGGTCTCGACGATCTCCATCTCCTGCCACTGGGTCTTGCCAGCATGCAGGCTCTTCTTCACGGTGTAGAAGTAGCCGAAGTGGGGGTTGAGGCGTTCGACGATGAAGCGGCGCATGGCGTCCCTTTCCGCGAGGCCAGGTTGTAGGGGGGACCTCGACGACCACAACGGCGCGCCCCTGCGATGCGCAGACGAGATCCCGACCGCGCATGGGCTCGCGTGTACCTCGCCGATTTTTCCCTTGAGGGGGTGGGCATTCGGGGCATGTGCTTAGGGATGGATCGTGAACCGCCTGCCCGGGAAGACTCGTCGTCGCGCCTGGCCGTGCGCCGGGCCCTGCCGACGGTGCAGGTGCTCGATGCCGCCACCGCGGCCGCCGGGCTCGGCTACTGGATCTGGGACTTGGCCAGTGATCACGTCACCTGGTCCGAACCCGCCCTGCGTCTGCTGGCAATCGATGCCGGAAAGGCGCCGAGGAGCATGAGCGAGGCGCTGGTCCTGATCCATGGCGATGATCGCGAACTCGTTCGCCAAGCCATGCAGCGCACGATCACTGGCGGGCAGGTCTACGACGTCGAGTTCCGACGGGCGACTCCCGACGGCGAACGCTGGATCAACGCGCGCGGGCAGGCCGTCCGCGGCGACGATGGCGTCACCGTCGGCGTCGTCGGCGTCGCCGCCGACAGCACCCCGCGCCGGCGCGAGGCGGCCGAACGCGAAGGGCGCCTGTGCCGGCACTCCGAGGCGTTGGTGCGCCTGAGCGCCAGTCGGCGAGCCCATGGCGGCGATCGCGAGGCCTCCTTCCAGGAGATCACCGAGATAGCCGCGTCGGCGATGGGGGTGGAGCGCGTCGGCATCTGGTTGTACGACGACAGTCGCGCCGCCATCCGCTGCGCCGACCTGTTCGTCCGCTCGGATCAGCGACACGAATCCGGCGTGCTGCTCGCCGGTTCGGTGTACCCGCGCTACTTCCAGGCGCTGGGCACCGAGCGAGTGCTCGACGCCAGCGACGCCCACGGCGACCTGCGCACCGCCGAGTTCTCGCAGAGCTACCTGACGCCGCTGGGTATCGGGGCGATGCTCGACGCGCCGATCCGCAGTCACGGCCGCATGCTCGGCGTGGTCTGCCACGAGCACATCGGCGGTCCGCGTCCGTGGCACACCGAGGAGCTGGCGTTCGCCGGGTCGATCGCCGACTTCGTGGCGCTGGCATTGGAGAGCGCCGAACGTGCGCGCTTCGAGGCCGAGCTCAGCCGCAAGGCGATCGAGTTGGAACGCTCGAACGCCGAACTCGAGGAATTCGCGTACATCGCTTCGCATGATCTCCAGGAGCCGCTGCGCATGGTCAGCAGTTTCCTGGCGCTGCTCCGGGATCGTTTCGGCCCGACCATCGATCCCAGGGGGGTCGAATATCTCGGTCACGCGGTCGACGGTGCGATGCGCATGCAGCTGCTGATCCGGTCGCTGCTCGAGTACTCGCGCGTCCAGCGCGCTGTCGAGGAGCCTCAGCCGGTCGCAACCGAGGGGGCGTTGAGCGAGGCGCTGGAGAACCTGCGGATCCAGATCGAGGGCTCCGGGGCGAGCGTGGTCGCCGAGTCGCCATTGCCGACGGTGCGCATGCCGCACTCGCAGTTCGTGCAGCTCCTTCAGAACCTGGTCGGCAATGCGTTGAAGTTCCATGGCGTCGAACCGCCCGTCATCCGCTTATCGGCGACCCGCGAGGGGGCCTGGTGGTCGTTCGCGGTCGCCGACAACGGCATCGGCATCCCACCAGCCGATGTGCGACGGCTCTTCGTGGTGTTCCAGCGACTGCATACCCGCGCCGAGTACCCGGGAACCGGCATCGGCTTGGCGATCTGCAGGAAGCTCGTCGAGGCGCGCGGTGGCCGCATCTGGGTCGAGCCGAATCCTGGCGGCGGTTCGATATTCCGCTTCACGCTGCCGGTCGTGGAAGAAGCAGAGCGACAAGCTCCGCCTCCCGCCTAACGACGACCGCGTCTACGCTAGGTCCGGCATTCAACGACCCTGGCGCAGCCGCTCCTCGCGGCGGAAGCGCCCGGGCGGAATTGTGCGGATGCGCGCGAAGGCCTTGGCGAAATGGGCGCGATCGGCGAACCCGCAGCGGCTCGCGACCTCGTCGATGGAGTCGTCTCCATAGGCCAGGTGGTGGCTGGCCAGCGCCACCCGGCGCTCCAATACGTAGCGCGCGGGCGAACGGCCGGTCGCGCGCTGGAAGCGACGCGCGAACCACTGGCGACCCATGCCGCAGAGTTGCGCGAGCCCCTCGACGTAGAGCGGTTCGGCGATGCGCTGTTCGATGTGGAGCAGCGCTGGCGCGAGGGGATCATGGGCGCGCATGCGTTCGGCGAGGCGCTCGCGGGCAGCCGATGGAGCGACCACCAGCAAGCGCGCGAACGCCTGGTAGGCGAAGGCGCGGGCCGCGAGCGCGGCGACCGGATCGTCGCTGCCAGCGCTCGGACTGGTGGTGCGTTCATCGGCGAGCATCGCGTGCAGCGCCGCCGACTGGCCGGCGAGCATCGCATCGTTGCCGAGATCGACCGGTCGCGGAGCGAGCAGCGTCTCGGCGCCGCTGGGCAGGCCGACCACGTCGAGGTGGACGTAGACCTGGTGCACGTCCGGACCGGGGGCCGTGCGCATGCTGGTGCCAGGCGCGATCATGTAGACATGGCCGCCGCGCATCGCGGTGACGCGGCCATCGACGGTGACGCGCGAGCCATCGCGATCGGGGGTCCAGATCGTCCACGCGGCCGAGACCCCGGTGAGGTTCCACCACGGCCAGAGCGACGAACGGCCGACGTAGATCGGACGCAGATGCAGGACGTCGGCGGTCAGCCCCATGGCAGCAACCTAGTCAGCAGACCTGCCAGAGCACGGCATTTGACCACACAGGCAGCTGTTCAAGAACTGGTATTTGACAGGAGCAGCGATCATGACACGCGTAAATGACATAAATGAGCGCGATCCGACCCTGGAGGATCGCGGCGCTCGGCTACGCTGCGGGTCAGGAGCCGCCCATGTCCACCGCCGTCGCCCCTGCCCCTGCCGCCCCTGCCGCCCCGATCGCCGTCGACCCGGTCCTGGTCGCCCGCCACCAGGAGGAGTTGCGCGTCCAAGGCTACACCATCATGCCGCGAGTATTCCCGCGCGCGCTGGTCGATGAGGCGCGAGCGGTGATCGACGAACGCATCACCGCGAAGATAACCATCCACGAGCACGCCGATGTCTACGGCGAGCCGAACCTGGTCGGCCGTCACCGGGTGTTCCGCGACATGGCCGAACACCCGCTGGTCCTCGCGGTCGTCGAAGGCCTGCTCGGCGACGACTGCATCCTCAGTTCGTGCAACGGGGCGCTGCGCCGTCCGAGTGGCGGACCTCAGGCTCTCCATCGCGACACCGGGATCTGGGGGCCGTCGATGCCATGGATGCCGATCCCGGTTGGGATCCAGACCGCCTGGTGCATCGACGATTTCACCAGCGAGAACGGCGCGACGCTGATCGTGCCGACCAGCCACGCTCGCCCAGACGCGAGCACCGATGAACCGACCATCCAGGCGGTCGCGCCGGCGGGATCGGTAATCGCCTTCGACGCCGCGGCGCTGCACGCCGGCGGCACCAACGTCGGCAATGCGCTGCGCCGCGGCGTGCTCTCGCTCTACATCCGCTCGTGGCTCAAGCCGCAGACCGACCACAAGCGATCCTATCCGCCCGAACTGATCGCCAGCACTTCGCCGACCGTGCTGCGCCTGCTCGGATTCTGCCGGCAGAGCCCGATCGAGCACCCCGACGGCAGGACCGAGATCCTGCGCGCGCCCGGGGCTTCGTTCTTCTACGGCCAGCCGCTCGAAGCGGCATCGTCCACGGCGGCCAACTGATGATCACCGTCGTCACCGGAGCATCGAGCGGCCTGGGCGAGGCGCTCGCCCGTCGGCTCGCAGCGCGCGGCGATACCGTGGTCGCCATCGCCCGGTCGCGCGAGCGGCTCGAGGCCTTGGCCCGTGCCCAGCCCGGCATCGTCCCGATCGCCGCCGACATCGCCGATCGGGCCGCGGTCGAGACGGCGGTCGCGCGCGTCGAAGCCGAAGTCGGACCGATCGGCGCGCTGGTCAACAACGCCGCGGTCTTCGCCATGCAGCCCTTGCAGGATCAGCAGCCCGCCGAGATCGAAGCCCAGATCGCCACCAACCTGCTCGGCACGATCTGGATCACGCGCGCGGTGGTGCCGCACCTGCTGCGCCGTCGTTCGGGCCGGATCGTGATGGTCGCATCGGTCGCCGGCATCCGCGGCATCCCTGGCCAGTCCGTCTACTGCGCCAGCAAGCACGGCATGCTCGGCTTCGCCGACGCGCTCGCCCAGGAACTGCTGCCGCACGGGGTACTGGTGTCGTCGCTGTGTCCCGGCGCCATCGATACCCCGCTCTGGAGCCACGCTCCCGGCGACGGCGGCGTCCCCTACCCCGGCGATCTGGGCCAGGCCCTGCCCCTGGGGGAGGCCTGCGCACTGGTCGAGTTCCTGCTCGATCGCCCGCCCGGCACGGTGTGCAAGCGGCTGATCGCCTTCCCGACCAACGAATGGCACTGACCCCGCGCTCCTCGCCCGGTGCGAACCACGAATTGCCTGGTGCGAAGCGTGATTAGCCTGGCAGCCAGGAGTCGCCCATGCGCCTGTACCAGACTGCGATCGTCCTGTGCCTGACCGCGGCAGCGCAGGCCGCCGATCCGCTCGCCGGCATGCGCTTCACCGACGGCAAGACCAGGAGCCTCGCGCAATATGGCGCGCAACCCGTGGCCGTCCTGTATTTCTGCGGTCATTGCCCCTCCGCCCGGGCGATGATCAGCAAGGAGGCGGTCGCGATCAGCGCTGCGATCGAACGCGGTCACCTCGCCGCGCAGCTGATCTGCGTGACGCCCGACCTGGAAGGAGCTGAACTCGTCGCCTACATGAAGGAGGCGGCGCCTGCCCTGCTGGACAAGGCGGCCGTCGGATTCGACTCCGCCAACCCCGAGAACGTCAGCCTGCGCAACATCTACCAGGCCAGGGTCTTCACCGATGGCCAGCCCAGATCGGTGAGCCCCGCCTTCTCGGAGATCGAACCGATGCTGCGCGCGTCGCGGGCGTGGCGCTATCCCGTCGATGGACTCGAGGGCCAGGCGGCCGAACAGTGGTGGGCGGTCGAACGTGGGCGCACCGGCGCGCTCAAGGCGGCGATCGCCGCCGCCAAGCGCGACCCGCATGCGGAGCGGATCGTGAACGCCGCGCGCACCGCCCTGACGGCGCGCCAGCAGATCCTGGTCGATGCTCCCATCGAACTGGCCACGGTCGAACGCTTGGAGGAACTGCTCGCGGAGGGGGCTGGCCTGGACCTCAAACCGGCCGCGGACCGCTTGAAGGGGTTGCTCAAGGATCCGGCGCTCAAGCACGAGCTGCAGGCGCGGACGATCTGGCGCCAGTGTCAGGATCAACTGGGGTCGACCAAGCCGAAGGAACGCGAGGCGGGGACCGCCAACCTCGCTCAGCTGGCGGCCAAGCTGCCCGATACGGTCTATGGGCGGCGCGCTGGCGCGCCCGCCCGCTGATCGGCTGCGCGCCGCGCACGGTATGCGGCCATGACAACCGCTGGCGTGATGCGGGATGAAGTCCTAGCCTGGGACCATGGCCCCGTCCGCGCCCACCCCGTTGATCCAGCCCGAGACCCTGGCCCGGCTGCACGGCCTGGAAGTCGCCGCGCGGATCATCGTCGAGGGCCTGCAGACCGGCGCCCATCGCAGCCCGCACAAGGGTCACTCCGTCGATTTCGCCGACCATCGGCCCTATGTCGCCGGCGATGACCTCCGTCACCTCGACTGGAAGGTGCTCGGCCGCAGCGATCGCCTGGTGCTCAAGCGCTACGAAGCCGAGACCGACCTGGCCTGCCTGCTCGCCATCGACGGGTCGGCGAGTATGGGCTACCAAGGCGCGCGCGCGGCGCTGAGCAAGTTCCGCTACGCGTCGATTCTCGGAGCGACGCTGGCCCACCTCGTGCTCGGCCAGCAGGACCGGGCCGGACTGATCCTGTTCGACGAGAAGGTCGCCCACGAGCTCAAGCCCGCCCGCCAGGGCCAGCTCAACCGCATCTGCCACGTGCTCGACGACCACGTCCCCGCCGCCGGCACCGACGCGGTGAAGGGCCTCGAGCACCTCGCCGCGCCGACCACGCACAAGGGCCTGGTGGTGCTGATCAGCGATCTGCTCTGCGACATCGACGCGCTGGGCGCGGCGGTCGATCGCCTCGGCCATCGCGGTCACGATCTCGCCATGATCTGGGTGCTCGATCCCGACGAACTCGATCTCGGCGTGGCGACGGTCAGCCGCTTCGAGGGTCTCGAAGGCGAAGGACAGCTCACCGCCGAACCACGCTCGCTGCGCGATGCCTACGCTGAACAGGTTTCGACCCACCGCATGGCGCTGCAGCGCATCTGCCGCAGCCGACGTGTGAGCCTGGTCGAATGTTCGACCGCGGAGCCGCCGCAGATCCCGCTCAATCGCCTGCTCGTTGCCCAGAACATGGGTCGATGAGCGTTCCGCGATGGTCGATGCCCACCGCGGGCGCCGATCTTGTGCAACGCGTGATGCGTTTCGCGTGGCAGGAAGCCGGCGATCCCACCATGTCCCCTGATGCCGACGCCGCCTATGGAGCTCGAGATCCGCAATGAATGACGACATCTACGCCGTGATCATGGCCGGCGGTTCAGGCACCCGCTTCTGGCCACTCTCGCGCGCCGCATCGCCCAAGCAGCTCATCGATATCATGGGCGGCGCGACGATGATCCAGGCGACCGTGGCCCGGCTGCAGCCGCTGGTCCCGCCCGATCGGGTGCTGGTCATCACCACCGCCGCACTGGCCGAGGAGACCCGTCGCCAGCTACCGATGGTGCGCCCGGAGCACGTGGTCGCCGAGCCGGTCGGACGCGATACCGCGGCGTGTGTCGCGCTCGCCGCGGTGATCGTCGAACGCATCCGTCCCGGCGCGGTGATGATCCTGCTGCCGGCCGACCACCTGATCCAACCCGCCGACGCCTTCCAGCGCGCGCTGCGTTCGGGCGTCGCGCTCGCTCGTCAGGGCATGCTCGCGACCTACGGCATCGCGCCGCGCTACGCGGCCAGCGGCTACGGCTACGTCAAGCTCGGCGCCGCGTTGGCGCCAGCCGAAGGGCTCGCCTGCAACCGCGTCGAGTGCTTCGTCGAGAAGCCCGACGCCGCCACCGCCGAACGCTACCTCGCCGATGGTTCCTACCGCTGGAACAGCGGCATCTTCACCTGGCGATCGGACGTCGTGCTCGCCGAACTGGCCAAGCACTGCGGATGGCTCACCGAGGCGCTCGCCCCGTTGGCGCGCGCCTGGGACACCCCGGGCTTCGCGGCGGACCTGGCGCGCATCTACGGCCCGCTGCGCAAGATTTCGATCGACTACGCGCTGATGGAGAAGGCCCAGCACATCGCCGCGGTGACCGTGGACTTCGGCTGGGACGACCTGGGCAGCTGGGACGCGCTCTACGACCACCTCGACCACGATGCGCACGGCGTGGCCGCTCGCGGCGACGTCCAGGCCATCGAGTGCGCGGACAGCCTGTTCTTCGCCGGCGGCAAGCAGGCGATCGTCGCCATCGGCACCACCGGGATGATCGTGGTGAGCACCGACGATGCCCTGCTCATCCTGCCCAAGGGCCGCAGCCAGGACGTCAAACGCGCGGTCGAGGCGTTGAAAGCGCGCGAGCGGACCAAGCTGCTGTAGTCAGGGGCGCATTTCCTTCACTAGGGAGCTAAGCTCCTGAACAAGGGATCCCTGCGGTGACGAGGTCAGCGAGCGTTGCTGGGTAGAATCCTTGTCCCCGCGGATGGCGCGGAAAGTTTTACTGGAGTGGTGTATGGCTATTTCGCACATCTGGTTCACTGGCGGGTGCATCCGCTGCAGCGCCTGCGCCTACGCGGCGCCGCAAGTGTTCGAGTTGCCGGCCGGCGGCGATGCGACCGTACAAGGTTGCGCTCGCCGGGACGGCATAGGCACCTCCGAGGACGCGTTCGCGCTGGCCGTCATCGATGACGACCAGGAGCAACGCATCCGCGATGCTGCCGACGGCTGCCCGGTCGCGATCATCCATATCCGCGAGAACGGCTGACGCGGGCATCCACCAAGTCGACTTGGCGACATCGCCACATGGAACGGCCCCGGACTGTTGTCCGGGGCCATCGCAATACCACCGCGGCAGGGTGCGTCAGGCCTTCTGTGCCTTCGCCGGGCTCAGCCCGAGGATGCGCTTGAGCTGCTCCTGGTCGACGCCGCCGCCGGCGAAATCGTCGAAGGCCTTCTTGGCCACCTGGATCATGTGCTTCTTGATGAACGGCGCGCCTTCGGCCGCGCCCTGCTCGGGGGCCTTGAAGCAGCACTCCCATTCGATGACCGCCCAGCCGGAGTAGCCGTACTTGGTCAGCAGGGTGAAGATGCGGGTGAAGTCGACCTGGCCATCGCCGGTCGAGCGGAAGCGCCCGGCGCGCTCCTTCCACGGCAGGTAGCCGCCGTAGACGCCGGTGCGGCCGTTGGGGCGGAACTCGGCGTCCTTGACGTGGAAGCACTTGATACGGTCGTGGTAGCGGTCGATGTAGTCGCAGTAGTCGAGCTGCTGCAGCACGAAGTGGCTGGGATCGAAGAGCACGTTGGCGCGCTTGTGGTTGCCGCAGGCCTCGAGCATCATCTCGAAGGTCGCGCCGTCGTGCACGTCCTCGCCGGGGTGGACTTCCCAGGCGACGTCGACGTTGCAGTCGTTGGCGTAGTCGAGGATCGGCGTCCAGCGGCGGGCGAGCTCGCGGAAGCCCTCTTCGACCAGGCCGGCCGGCCGCTGCGGCCACGGGTACATGGTGTGCCAGAGCAGCGCGCCGGTGAAGGACGGCATGGCGCTGCAGCCGAAGTTCTGGCTGGCCTTCAGGCAGTATTTCACCTGCTGGACCGCCCACTCCGTGCGCTTCTTGGGATTGCCGCGCACCTCGGCGGGAGCGAAGCCGTCGAACTGCTCGTCGTAGGCGGGATGGACCGCGACCAGCTGGCCCTGGAGGTGGGTCGACAGCTCGGTGATCTCGACGCCGTTCTCCTTGGCGATGCCCTTGATCTCGTCGCAGTAGCTCTTGCTCTCCGCCGCCTTCTTGATGTCGAGGCAGCGCGCGTCCCACGACGGCACCTGCACCCCGATGTAGCCCTGCGAGCCGGCCCACTTGGTCACCGACTTCCAGTTGTTGAAGGGTTCGGCGTCGCCCATGAACTGGGCGAGGAAGATGCCTGGGCCCTTCATCGGGCCGGCGGGATTGGCGGATTTCTTGGGCATGGGGATCCTTCGATGAGGTCCGGAAGTCCGGAGGTCCGGAAGTCCGGAAGTCTTGTGGTTCGGGGATCACCGCGCGCGCGACGATCCCGGTTGTCTTCAGGTTTCTCGACTTCCGGACTTCCGGACCGTTGCCTTACAATCCCGCGTTCTTCGACGCCGCCACGCGGAGCGGCTCGGCGGCCTTGGCGAACTTCTGCGAGCGCGCGACCTTGACCCACTGGCGGGTCTTGGACGACTCGAGCGAGGCGTCGAGCACTTCCTGGTTGGCGACGCCGTCGGCGAAGTCGGGGCGGTAGGGCTTCTTGGTCTTCAGGCAGACCAGGAAGTCGTAGAGCGCGTTGGTGAAGGTGTGCTCGTAGCCGATGATGTGGCCGTCCGGCCAGTAGTTGCCGGCGTAGGGATGGGCGGCGCCGTTCATGCACATGATGGTGCGGAAGCCCTGGGCGCGCGGCTCGTCCTCGAAGGAGAAGAACTCGAGCTCGTTCATGCGCTCGAAGTTCCAGACCAGCGAACCCTTGGTGCCGTTGACCTCGATGCGGTTGTAGTTCTTGCGGCCGGCGGCGACGCGGGTCGCCTCGTACGACGCCACCGCGCCGTTCGACAGCCGGGCGAGGAACAGGAAGGCGTCGTCGACGTCGACGTTGATGATGCCCTTGCCGTTGGCGTTGGGACGCTTCTTGGTGAAGGTCTCGGCGAGCGAGGTGACCTCGGCGAATTCCAGCCCGGTGATGAAGCGGGTCATATCGATGAGGTGGGCGTTGAGGTCGCCGTGCGCGCCCGAGCCGCAGGTCTTGGCGGTCATGCGCCAGGTCGCTGGCGACTTGGGATCCGACAGCCAATCCTGCAGGTAGACGCCACGGACCTGGCGGATCTCGCCGAGCTTGCCGTCGCGCACCAGGGCGGCGGCGGTCGAGGCGGCCGGGGCGCGGCGGTAGTTGTGCCAGATCAGCGAGGGGACCTTCTTCTTGGCGGCCAGCGCGGCCATCTCACGGGCCTGGGCGCTGTCCATCGCCAGCGGCTTCTCGGTGAGCACGATCTTGCCGGCGTTGAGCGCCTTGATGGTGAGATCGAAGTGGCTGTCGTTGGGCGTGGCGACGTCGATGATGTCGATGTCCTTGCGCGCGAGCACGGCGTCGAGGTCGGTCGAGGTCTCTTCCCATCCCAGCTGCTCGGCGGCTTCGCGCAGCGGACCTTCGCTGCGCCCGACCAGCACCTTGGGCACCACCTGGTACGGGCAGTCGGGGAAGAAGCGGTTGACCTGACGGTAGGCGTTGGAGTGGGCGCGGCCCATGAAGGCGTAGCCGACCAGCGCGACGTTGAGCACGGGTTTGGACATCGGTTCCTCGCGAGTTGGACCCGTCGGCACGGCGGTGGCGGCGCGGGTCGAGTATGGCCGGGCCACTCTGGAAGCGCTGCCACGAAAGTCCAGGAACAGCGAGGGCCCGGGAGACCCGGACCGAGCCCACTGGCTTTACGCCAGGGCTGCGAGGGTCCGGTTCGGGAGGTCGGCGGCGGGGCCGGCCAGATCGGCCTCGCGCAGGCTGCCATCGGCCAGACCGAGGCGGGCGCGAACCCCCCAGCGACCGCCGCTGCGC
>JACDEC010000437.1 GCA_013816645.1 Planctomycetota bacterium | reverse complement strand
GGCCGAGACCGACGGCTTCGTCGAGACGGTCGGTAGCGGCCATCTGGCGGTCGGTGAGCGCCATCGAACCGGATCGGTCGACCAGCACGGCCACGGTCGGCAGCTCTCGCTCGCGCGCCAGGCGGGTCAGCGTCGGCTCGAGCAGCATGAGCAGGATGAGCGCCACCGCGCCACGGCGCAACCAGGCGAGCCCGCGCTGCACCTGCGGCGGCTGGCTCTCGAGTTCAGGTCGGGCCAGGCGGGCGATGCCCCACACCGCCAGCGCCATCACCGGCAGCACCACCAGCGGCGACAAGCCGACCAGGCCGAAGGAGAAACCGCCGTCGCTCATGCCGGGCTCCGCTGCGGCGCCGCGGGAGCGCTGCGCTCGGCGACGACCTGACGTCGCGTCAGCAGCGTTTCGACGAACAACAGCGTGACGCAGGCGGCGATCAGCCAACGCCACAGCTCGACCGATCCGCGATCCTCGCTTGCGAATGCTCCGGAGACCTCCTCGGCGCTGCCGAGGCGCAGCAACGGCGCGCCGCGCAACGCATCGGTGACGTCCTCATCGCGGACCGGTTCGAGGGAGCTCTCCAGGGGATCGGCGGCCGCGGCGAAACGCACGCTGCCGGTCGCGGTGCGCAAGGTGTAGCCGCCGGCCTGCACCGCGGGTTGACTGACCAGCGCCGCGCGTCCGTCGTACACGCTCTGATTCAGGACCAGGGTGGCGCCGGTGGGCGCTTCGAGCGCCGAGGCTTCCAGCGCCGCGCCGAACGGCGGCACCCAGGTCACGCGCTCGCCAGGACGGAGATTGCGGGGCGGCAGCACCACCGAACCCAGCCAGGCGACCAGTCCGCGCACCAGTGGTACGTACGCCGCCTGCTGCGGGAGGTCGCTCCAGTCGAGGGCGAGGCTGGTGGTCAGCAGGGCGACGTGACCCTGCCCGCGAGCGCGTTCGACGATCAGCGGATCGCCGTTGCTCAGCGTGACGAGCTTGACGAGATCGCCGCTGGTCGCGCCTGGATCGAGCCGCAGGTAGCGGCGCACGCGCAAGGATTTCCAGGCTTCCTGGGCGCGCGCATCGAAGGCCGCCAGCGCGGGGTGCGACATGCCGGCGGCCGAACCGGCCAGCGGCGTCGGTGGTTCGGCGATCTCGAGCACCGCGGCGGGCAGGAAGCCGTGGCCCCCGCGCGCCCAGAATCGATTGGCCAGACCGAGGTCGGTGTCCGGGCCGGGTGCCACCAGCACGCCGCCGCCACCGACCACGAAGCGCTCGATCGCGGCCACCGAGGAGGCGTCGAGCGCCGGGACGTTGCCGAGCACGATGACGCGGTAGCGGGAGAGGTCCTCGCGTTCGACGCGCTCGGCGCCGATGCGGGTGATGGCGAAGAGATCGCTGCCCAGTCCGGCTGGATCGAGCGCCGCCGCGGCCAGGCCGAGGTCGCCATCGAGCCCCTTCCCGGTCGAGCCCTCGACCAGCAGGACCGGGACGCCGGCCTCGACGGTGAGCGACAGCACCCGCCGGTCGTCGGCGCTCAGCAGGTCGCGGGCGCCTTCGACGGTGGCTTCGACCAGGTGGCTGCCGGGATCGGCGAAGGTATGGTTGAAGACGATCTCCTGCCGTTCGCCCGGACGCGACGCCAACGGCTTCTCGCCGACCGGTCGCCCGTCCACCGCGAGCCGCAGCAGCGCCGACGACACCGGATCGCCGCCGAATTGCTGGATCGCGATGCGCAAACCGACCGGACGCGCGACCGGGATCAGCGCGCGGTCCGCGGCGATGGCGGTGATCGCCAGATTGCCGCCGGTCGGCACCTCCTCGGGAGTGAGGAACACCAGGCGCGGCGCGGTCTTGCCGCCCGCGGGCTCGCCGATCCGCCGACGCAGTTCGTCCCAATGGAGGCTGTTCCCGACGCGCCAACCGTCGCCGCGACCGTCGCCGACCATGACCAGTTCGCTGCACGGGTTGACGTGCCGGGCGAGCTGGGTCACGCCGGCATCGAGGAGCGCCGGGACATCGCTGCCGACGGCGGTCGACTCGAGCGCGTCGATGATGCCGCGGGCGGCGTCGAGGTCGAAGAACGGATCCGCGGTCGGCTCGCCGAGCCGCGAGAGGGCGATCACGCTGATCTCGTCGCCCTTGCCGAGCGTCGAGACGTAGGCGTGGGCGAGCCGCTTGATCTCGTCGAGCACTGGCCGACCGCGTCCGGCTGCGGAGGACAGGCTGTCGTCGATCAGCAGCACCGCGGCGACCGCGCCATCGCGGGTCGGCGTGGTCGCCGGTCGCGCGGTGCCACGCAGGTACGGCCGGCACAGCGCCAGCGCCAGGAACAGCAGGGCCAAGGAGCGCACGATCAGCAACAACCAGTGCTCGACCATCAGCCGCCGGCGACGGGCGGTCAGGGTCGACTGGAGGAAGCGCATCGCCGCCCACGACTCCGGGCGGAAACGCCGGCGGTGGGCGATGTGGATGAGGACCGGAGCCGCGACCGCGGCCAGGCCGCCGAGCAAGGCGAGGTTGGCTAATCCGATCATCGGGACGGGGGCCGGGGGGTGGGGGGTGGGGGTCGGATAGCGGGATCGAACGCGCCCGGGGACGCGTGCGCGCAGGTCCCCAGCCCCCGATCCCTGACCCCCGTGGAGAAATTCACCGTCCCGCCCTCTGCCCGGTCAGCGAGCGCACCAGCACTGATGCGAGGTCCTCGTCGGTGCGTGCGGTCTCGAACTGGACCTGCATGGCGTGGCAGCCTTCGGCGAGGCGGCGGCGATGGGTGACCATGGCCTCGCGGTACCAGGCGCGGACCCGGTCGGCGTCGAGGCGTAGGCGCGGCTCGTGCTCGAGGCCGATGAATTCGACCACGCCCTGGTGCGGGAATTCGTCCTCGGCGGGGTCGACGATCTGGTACACGCGCACGTCCTGGCGGCGGTGGCGCAGCAGGCGCAACGCCATCAGCAGGCGGTCGGGGTCGTCGAAGCAATCGCTGATCAGCACGACCAGACCGCGGCGCGAGATGCGTCCGGCCAGCTCGGTGATCACCGCGCCCAGGCTGGTCTCGCCGCCGGCGACCGTCGCCTCGAGCCGGTCGAGCGCGTTCATCAGGTGGGCCATGGTGCCGGCGGGCGGCAGGTGCTCGCGTACGGCGGTGTCGCAGGTCGCCAGGCCGACCGCGTCGGCCTGGCGCACCATCAGGAAGCCGAGCGCGGCCGCGAGCTGGCGCGCGTAGTCGAGCTTGGTGCCCCCGCGCGAGCCGTACGCCATCGATCCCGAGCAGTCGACGATCAGCGTGGCGCGCAGGCGCGTCTCCTCCTCGTACTGGCGCACGTCGAAGCGGTCGCTGCGCGCGTAGACGGTCCAATCGAGCCGGCGCAGGTCGTCGCCCGGCTGGTAGGGTCGATGGCCAGCGAACTCGACGGAAAGACCGCGGCGCAACGACCGGTGCTGACCGACCAGCACGCTCTCCACCGCCTGGCGCGCTGCCACGCCGACGCGGCCGAGCCGCTCGATGACCTGCTGCTGGACGGTGAGGAGGAGCG
>JACDEC010000436.1 GCA_013816645.1 Planctomycetota bacterium | reverse complement strand
ATCCAGCGCTCGACGCGATCGGCGTAGATAGTTTCGGCGGCGCGACCAGCAGTGCGCTCGGGATCGGCGCCATGCGCCTGATCGAGCGCGGCGCGCGCGACCGCGATGGGGTCGCTCACAGGCCGTCGACGATGGCGACCACCGCCCGCTCGAGGGTCTCGGCGCAGCGGTCGTAGCGCTCCTGGTCGCCGCCGTAGGGATCGGGCACGCCACCCGCGTCAGCGTTGACCACGCACAGCCGTTCGTCGGGGATGCCGTATTGACGCAGGAACGCGGCGTGCGCCGTGGTCATGCACAGGAAACGGTCGTAGAGGCCGAGCTCGAGCTCGTCGATCGGTCGACTGCGGTGGCTGTCGAGCGAGAGCCCGCGCGCGGTCATCGCGGTGCGCGCGTGATCGCTGGCCGGATTGCCTTCGGCGGCCATGGCGCCGGCGCTCTCCACGCGGACTTCAGGCATGCCGCGGCTGAGCAGATGATGGCGCAGCAGGACGGAGAGCATCGGGCTGCGGCAGGTGTTGCCCGAGCAGACGCAGAGCAGGTGCAACCGAGCCGCGTCGAAAATCGCCTCGGTGCTGGGTCCTGCCGAAGTGATGACCTTGAGCGCCTTGCCGGCATGGACCACGACTTCGCTCTCGCCGGCCTGCGGGACGCCGTCGCCGGCGACGATGCTGAGTTCCGGCCAGCGCGTGGCCGGGGCATCGCTGGTCGGCAACGGCACGGCGAGCAGGGGGGTGCGCAGCGAGCGCAGGGTCGGCCACAGCGGATGGTCGGGCAGGCGTACCGGCGGAGCCTCGGCCGCCACCGAGATCGCCACCGCGCCGGGCAGCAGCCGGTTGAGCAGGATGCGGGCACGCAGGCCGTGCGGAGGCAGGAACTCGCCGAGCAGCGCGGTATCGCCGCCGGTCAATGCGATGCGCTGCGCCGAGACACCAGCGAGTCCGAGCAGCCGGCCGCGTTCGGACGCCCGGGCCAACGCCAGCCAACCCTGCGCCGTGTGCACGGCGACCAGTCCGCCCCGCGCGAGCGCGTCAGCGACCTCGGTTGCGGCGAGCGGAGCCATGATCAGCGCGCCCGCCGCGCCTCGCGGCGCTTGCCGATATCGCGGCGGCAGTGCTTGCCGTCGAAGGCGATGGCGTCGCAGGCCGCGTAAGCCTTGGCTCGGGCTTCGTCGATGTTCGCGCCGAGCGCGCAGACCGAGAGCACGCGTCCGCCGGCGGTCACCAGTTGCCCGGCCTTGTCGCGAGTGCCGGCGTGGAACACCGTGGCGTTGCCGGCGACCTCGGGGGCGTCGAGCCCGGTGATCGGCAGGTCGTTGGGATACTTGTCGGGGTAGCCGCCGCTGGCCAAGTTCACGCACACCGCGGTGGCCTGGTTCCAGGTCAGCTCGATCTGGTCGAGCGTGCCGTCGATGCACGCTTCGAGCACGTTCACCAGGTCGCTCTCCAGGCGCATCATCAGGGTCTGGCACTCGGGATCGCCGAAACGCACGTTGTACTCGAGAACCTTGGGCCCCGAGTCGGTGATCATCAGGCCCATGAACAGCACGCCGACGTAGGGGCGCTCCTCGTGGACCAGGCCGCTCATGGTCGGCACCAGGATGCGCCGGACCATCTCGTCCTCGTCGCGCGGCTTCATCACCTGCGCCGGCGAGAACGCGCCCATGCCGCCGGTCATCGGGCCCTCGTCGCCGTCGAAGACCTGCTTGTGATCCTGGGCGTATTCGAGCAGCACGGCGTTGTGGCCGTCGCAGAAGGCGAAGACGCTGATCTCCTCGCCCTTGAGCACCTCCTCGATGACGATCTGCGCGCCGGCCTGCCTGCCGAACTCGTGGCGCTCCATGATCCGAGTGACCGCCTGGTGGGCCTCCTCGGCGTTCTTGGCGACGGTGACGCCCTTGCCGGCGGCGAGGCCGTCGCACTTGACGACCAGCGGACCGTCGACCTCGTCGATGTAGGCGTGCGCGTCGACGGCCTTGTTGAACAGGCGAAAGGACGCGGTCGGGATGTTGTGGCGGCGGAGGAACTCCTTCATCACCACCTTGCTGCCTTCGAGCTGGGCGGCCGCCTTGGACGGTCCCCAGCACCGCAGCCCTTTGGCCTTGAGCGCGTCGGTCAGCCCCAGGGCCAGCGGGATCTCGGGACCGACCACGGTGAGGTCGATGGCGTGCTCCTGGGCGATGCGCACCAGGCCGTCGATGTCGTCGGCCTGCACCGGCAGGTTGGTGCCGAGTTTGGCGGTTCCGGGATTGCCGGGAGCGATCCAGATGTGGTCGACGCGCGGACTCTGCGCCAGCTTCCAGACCAGTGCGTGTTCGCGCCCGCCGCCGCCGACGACCAGTATCTTCACCGCGGCCTCCTTTGTGAGCGGGCGCAGTCTAGAAGGCAGGGACGCCCGACAAGGCGTGATCGCCTGGCGGATCAGCGTTTCGGGGCTTCGGCGGGGACCGGCCACCTCGCATGGACCACGAACCCGCGCGCTAATTCCCGCCACCAGCCATCGCCATCGCGGCGCAGCTCGGCGACCAGCACCGGCGCATGGTTTTGACGGAAATGGCGGACCAGGCGTCCAGCCAGGTCGTTGGCGGCGATCGGCACGGTGGCGCCGTCGTCGGGCAGATGCACCGGCGAGAGCCATTCGGGTCGGCGCAGGATGTGGAAGCGCGATGAGCGCGCCGCGGCCGGGACCTCGGTCTCGCCATGGCGCAGCCACCAGCCGCGACCGTGTCCTGGGGCCGCCGCAGCCGGAACCACCGACGGGCGGGCCCAGTCCTCGGTGGCGGGGTAAAAGAGCCAGCCGCGCAGCAGCGCCTCCGAGGTGACGCTCCCCAGGGGAACCGCGAGCGCATCCGCGGCGAGTTGCGAGCGCCCGAGCGGCAACTGGTGGTCGACGACCTTGCGCAGTTTGCCCTGCAGATCGTCGGGCGAGGTCACGCCGATATAGGCGGTCCAGCGCGCCGACGGCTCGCTGCGCAGGAAGAACTTGGTCGAGACCTCCCAATGCACCACGCCGCGCACGGGATCGCGGAAGACCACGTCGAGTTCGCCCACCGTGCGGGCTCCATCCATCAGCTCACGCCGCGCGGCCATCAGTCCGCCGCCGGGTCTGCGGGCCAGGAAGAACTCGAGCATGCGTTCGGCATGGTGACCGAGACGGAACGACCCCATGCGCATGAGGTGCTCGGCGCCGAGGAAGCGCTGGAGTTCGGTGGGATTGTCGTCGAGCTCGGCCAGCCACGGTTCTGCAGTCGCTACCTGCGCGCTCAGCCAATCCGGCGGCGGCTGGTCGAAGCCGGCGAGGTCGCTCATCAACGGCGGCCCCGCGAGCAGCCAATGGAGATCGCGGATGGATTGGTGAAGGAAAGGCATCGGGGGGACGGGGGTCGGGGGATGGGGGTCGGTCGCACCAGCGTCAGCGTGCGCCGCTGACGGCAATGTGCTTTGCCGCGCACACCGCGCGCAGCACGCTGCGCTTCCGACCCCCGACCCCTGACCCCCGACCCCTGTCAATGGACTTGAT
>JACDEC010000435.1 GCA_013816645.1 Planctomycetota bacterium | reverse complement strand
GCCTTCCGCTTCGGCGAAGGCCAGATCAGCGGCTTCCTCTCGGCGTCGCTCGGCATCCTCGGCCTGCTCGGGGTGCTCTGCTACCACGCGCCCGCGCTGCTGACCTTCCCCGATCTACACCGCAGCTACGATCCCAACGTCCTGCGCGTGGTGCTGCTGATCGGTCTGTGCGTCGCCCTGATCTGCGGTCTGATCAACTTCCTGATCGGCCGTTGGCGCGCGCTCGGCCTGATCGGCATCACTGCGACCGCCGCGGCGGTGGCGCTGGGCGGCGTCACCGTCCAGGCCGATGGCAGCAACGCCTTCTCGGTGCTGCCCATCGGACTCGACTGGTTCATACTCGCCCTGATCGGCTCGGCGCTGATCTACGTCCCGCTCGAACGCCTGTTCGTGCTGCGCCGCGAGCAGGAGATCCTGCGCGCGGGCTGGCGGCTCGACCTGCAGTACTTCCTGATGACCCATCTCCTGGTCTCGGTGATCATCCTCGGTTGCGCTGCGGCGGTGGGCCGGCTGTTCTCGTGGTCGATCAACGCCGAGGTGCAGGCGACGGTGAGCGGCCTGCCCTGGTGGGTCCAGTTCCCGCTCATCGTCCTGGTCGCCGACCTAGCGCAGTACTGGTCGCACCGGCTGATGCACACCGTGCCGTTCCTCTGGCGCTTCCACGCCGTCCACCACAGCGCCAAGGCGATGGACTGGCTGGCCAGCTCGCGGCTGCACCTGGTCGAGGTGATGATCACCCGCTCGTGCGTGCTCGCGCCGATCTTCGTGCTCGGCTTCTCGAACCCGGTGGTGCTGATGTACGTGACCTACATCGGCCTGCAGGGCGTCTTCGTGCACGCCAACGTCCGCCTGACCTTCGGCTGGCTGCACCACGTCCTGGTCACGCCCGCCTTCCACCATTGGCACCACTCCGAGGATCCGCGCGCCAGCAACACCAACTTCGCCGTGCACCTGCCGATCATCGACCGGGTGTTCGGGACCTGCTATTTCCCCGCTGGTGAGTGGCCGAGCAGCTACGGCATCGGCGACGAGCCGCTGCCCGACGGCATCGTCAGGCAGCATCTCTACCCCTTCATGCCGCGGATGTGGAAGCGCCCAGCTGCCGAGGAAGCCGCCGCGTAGTCCTGGGACGATGGCTCAAGCACGCTGCGGCGCGCGATCCTCGAGTCGCCGATCGCCGCCATCCCCTGCGAGGATCGCGAGATAGGCGTCGATCGCCGCCTTGGGTTTCTTGGCGATGCCCTGGAGCAGGGACAGATCCAGGTCGCGGCCAGTCAGCCGGTTGCGCAGCAGGCCGAGCAGGTGCTTCCACAGCTCGCAGGTCATCAGCACGTCGGCCAGCGCCCGGTGCGCGCGCATCCCCGGCGGGATCGCCAGGCCGAGGCGGCGCACCAGCGTTCCGAGCTGGTGGTTGGGCGCCTGCCGGACCAGCCGGCGGGCCAGCAGCATCGAGCACACGAAGGCGCGGTCGTTGGGCTGCGCGGCCTGGGTCATCTCGGCGACGTAGAAGCGCTGGTCGAACGACGCGTTGTGGGCGACGCAGGCGTGGTCACCGAGGAACGCCTGCAGGCGCGGCATCACCGCCTCGGGGCTGGGCTTGCCGCGCACCATGGCGTCCGAGATGCCGGTGAAGTCGGTGATGAAGCGCGGGATGGCGAAGCCGGGATCCATCAGTTCGCTGAAGGTCGCGACGACCTCGCCGTCGCTGACGATCGCGGCGGCGACCTCGATGATGCGGTCGGGTCCGGCACGCAGGCCGGTGGTTTCGAAGTCGAGGACGGCGACGCGCCTCACCAGGGGCTCGGGATGCGGGTGCGGGCCTGGCTGAGCGACATGCGCTACCGTAGGTCGGCCTCATCCGGAGCAACGCCGCTCCGCCTGGCCGAACGACGGGTGATCGAACCGTACCACCAGCAGACCTCAGCGACCATTGACCGCTGCTGGTGCGCCAGGCTACCCTGGTCCCGTCTGACCCCCATCCCCAGTCCCCAGGCCCCCGTCCCATGCTCTACACCCAGCGCATCTTCTATCCGCAGGTCGCCGACCCGCAGCGCTGGCAGCGCATGCTCGGCTTCCTCGAACGCCACCGCACGCTGTGCCACGAGATCAGCTTCTTCACCGAGGGCGATGGCACGGATTGGCGCTGGTTGCCGCCGGACGAGATCGCCCAGCGCGCCAGCGTGCTGGGCGAGGCGGTGCGCCAGGCGCGCGAGCGCGGCTTCGCGGTGGCGATCAACGTGCTCAACACCATGGGGCACAGCGACGAAGGCGGGGCCGACGCGCCCCTGCCGGACTGGCGACGGATGATCGGCCACGACGGCAGCGAGTCGCGTTGCACGCCGTGCCCGCAGGACCAGCGGTTCCTCGACTACGTGCGCATGAAGTACCGGGCCTTCGCCGGCACCGGCGCGGAGCGCTACTGGATCGACGACGATGTCCGGCTGAATCACCATGCGCCGGTGGCGCGCGGCTGCTTCTGCGCGGTCTGCTGCGCATCGCTGGCGATGCGATTGGGTCGCGAGCCGCTGCCCGGCGCGGCCTTGGCCGCGGTGTTCGATCAGGAGCCCGCCGGGCGCGTCGCCTGGGATGCCCACCTGCGCGCGGTGCTCGGCGCGGTGATCGATGCCGCCGTCGAAGGGGTGCGCGCGGTCCAGCCGCAGGCCGAGATCGGCTTGATGACCTGTGAACCCCACGATCAGGTCGACTGGATGGCGCGACTCGGACGCGGTGGCCACCGCCCGTGGCTGCGGCCGGGCGGCGGTTTCTGGAACGACGACGAGCCGCGCGCCCTGTTGCGCAAGCTGATCACGGTGAACGCGCAGTGCGACGGTCTGCCGACGGATGCTGGGATCACCTACGAGGTCGAGAACTATCCCTACGCCATCGGCGCCAAGAGCGCGGCGATGACGGGCTGGGAATGCCTGCTCGCGGTGTTGTCGGGGCGCCTCGACGGCGTGATGTTCGACGTGCTCGATGGCATCGGCAACGATCCCGCGTCGCACGACGCGTGGCTCGCCCGGCTGGAAGGCTGGGCGCCGCACCTCGACGCTGTGGCGCCACTGGTGGCCGGGACGGCGAGCATCGGCTGGATGGCGGTGAGCGGCGGCCTGCATCACAGCCAGATCCTGCAGGAGGCCGGGCTGCCCTTGGTCGGCGAACGCAGCGGTGCCCGCGGCTGGCTGGTCACCGGACCGGCAGCCCAGCGGCTCTCGGTCGCCGAATTCACCGCGCTGTTCGCCCTGCCGGTGCTGATGGACGGCGAGGCCGCGCAACGCTGCCTGGAACTGGGCCTGGGCGAGCGCATCGGCCTCGACGCGGTCGAAGCCCATCGCGAAGGCATCCACGAGGTGTTCACCGACCATCCGCTCAACGCCGGCGACGTCGGCGCGCTGCGTGGTTTCACCCTGCGCTACTTCGGGCTGACCAGCCACGCCCTGGCCCCGCGCGCCGGCACCGCGCTGCTCAGCCGACTGGTCAGCACCAGCGGGCGCGCGCTCGGCGCGGCCTGCACGCTGCACAGC
>JACDEC010000434.1 GCA_013816645.1 Planctomycetota bacterium | reverse complement strand
CGCCTGGGTGATGCGACGCCTGCAGGCGTGGATGGCGGCGCAGGAGCGCAGCCTCTACTACCCGCGTCGGGCGTCTCCCGCGCAACTGGCGCGCTGATCCCGCGCTGTTGACGCTTGTGGGCTCCGGCGTCCGCCGCTAAACCCGGTGCCCGATGAGCGATGCCGCGACTCCGACCCCGCCGACTCCGCCAGCTCCTCCAGCCGAGCCGGCTCCGGTGCCGACCTACGAGGACCGCCTGCCGCCTTGGCAGCGATCGGTGAACCGTTTCGCCGAGAATTGGATCTTCGCCTTCATGATCGCCATGGCGATCAGGCATTTCGGAGTCGAGGCGTTCCGCATCCCGACGGCCTCGATGGAGCCGATGCTCTACGGCGACCCCGCCTTCCTGCGCAGCGACCACGTCATCGTCGACAAGCTGACCGTCCGCTTCCGGCCGGTTCGCCGTTGGGATGTCACGGTCTTCCAGTTCCCGCACCCCGAGATCGAGAACCGTGGCGAGCCCCAGAGCGCGCTGCGCTACGACGACCAGCGCCGTGACAACCTGCTCACCCGCCCGCTGATGTATCGAAATTTCGTCAAACGGGCGGTGGTGGTCCCCGGGGACGTGTTCTACCTCGCCAACGGCGACTTGTTCCTGGGCGACGCGCAGGGCGGATTCGCCATCGCACGCAAGCCCGAAGCCATCCAGGAGGCGCTCTGGCAGGAGATCTACTGCCACGACGCGCAGCCCGGATACGTTCCCTGGCGCAAGGGGGACGCCTCGCTCGCAGCTGACGGTGCTCGCCTGGCGATCGCGCCGGCCGGTGGCGACGTGACCTTCGCGCAGTCGCTGCGAAACCTGTACATCAAACCGGGCATCGTCTGGGTGCAGGGACCGCGCGGCGCTGGCGAACAGGTCAATGTCGCCATGACCCGTCCGCTCTTCACGCTGTCCGACGGACGTACCGGCAATATCTGGGATCTCGACCAGTGGACGGTCACCCGATTGACCAGCGCCGACATCGACAAGCCGACCCAGGGCAAGGATCTCAACGCCTACATGCGCGAGCGGGTCGGCGACCTGCGCATCCGCGCCGAGATCGCCGCTATCGATGGTCCGGTGTCATTGCGACTGAGCGAGGGTGCTGCGCAGGTCATCGCCTTCGAACTCACGCCCACGGGATGGTCGCTCTCGGTGACGACTCCAGCGGGCAGCGAGGTCCGCGCGAGCGGCGCCGCTTCCCTGGCCGGACACCGCGTCGCGCTCGCCAGCATCGATGACCAGCTCGTCCTGACCATCGATGGGGCCGAGCAGCACCGCAGCGACCTCGCTGCCGTCGATCCCGACGCGCAACCCAGCGCCATCGCCTGGACCGGCACTGGTACGCTCGCGCTCGCGGCCTTGGCGATTGATCGCGACGTTCACTACTGCGCTAACGGGTTCCTCGCTGATGAGTCGGAGCGGTTAAAAAGGGTCGAGGCAGAAATCAGGAATGCCGAGCGGTCACTCGACGACTCGTCCTCGAAGTTCAGGGCCGAGGGATCCGGCGGGCCAAGCGACAAGGTCCAGCGGACGCAAGTGACCCGCGATGGTCTCGATGCGCTGTCCGCTGATCGGAGACACCTCGTCAACGTACGCGCATCGATGCCAACCCGCACGACGGTCAAGCAGGGGGCGGCCATCGGTCAGAGCCCGGAAACCGCCATCACCGCACCCGCCGACGCCTATCTGCTCCTGGGTGACAACAGCCCCCTGAGCTGGGACAGCCGCAACTGGGGCTGGGTGCCGGGGGCGAATCTGCGTGGTCGGGTGGTGTGCCGGGCTCGCACCCGCTGGTGGGGGAAGTTCCCGCTCCCGTTCGGCGACTGGTCGGTTGTCCGGTGATTATTTGCGAAACGCCGGTTTCTTCCGTGGTACTGGCATGGTTTCATCCGCACCACCCCACTGGTGGTTTTCACCCGACTTTTCCACAGTGCGCGCTGAGTCAACCCGCTGGACTTTTCAAGATATTCATCTCCTGCAGGCCTGCGGGCTGGTCGAATGGCATCGTAAGTGATTTATTTATGAAGATTTACGTCCATTGCCGTTTGCAGGACTCACGGCACTCCGTGGAAATCCCGTCGAAAGCCACCCATCGAGGCGCTAGTTCTCCACAATCGGTGTCCCTGGGACTCGCGCATGTCGCTGCTCGTCGCGGATAGCCTCTCCAAACGTTACGGCGGCCGCCAAGTGGTGTCCGGCGTGACCATGGAGGTCAACGCCGGGGAGACCGTCGGCTTGCTGGGTGCCAACGGCGCGGGCAAGAGCACCACCTTTCGGATGGTTCTGGGCCTGGTGAAGCCCGATTCGGGGCGGATCTCGTTCGCCGATCGGGACGTCACCAAGCTGCCGATGTACGCTCGTGCCCGCCTGGGCATGGGCTACCTGGCCCAGGAGCCCACCGTCTTCACCCAATTGAGCGTCGCCGACAACATCCGCATCGTGATCGAACAGCACTACCCACGTGCGGAACGCGAAGGTCGGCTGGAGCACCTGCTCGGTGAACTCGGCCTGGGCCACCTGCGCGACAATCTCGCGGCGGGGCTTTCGGGCGGTGAGCGCCGGCGCCTCGAGATCACCCGCTCGCTGGTCGTCGAGCCCAAGCTGCTGTTCTTCGACGAACCCTTCGCCGGCGTCGACCCCAAGAGCCGCTCGGATATCACGGAGATCGTCCAGGCCCTCCGCGGTCGCGGCATCAGCGTCCTGATCACCGACCATCACGCCGAAGCCATCTTCACCATGGTCGACCGGCTCTACGTGATGGAAGCCGGCAACATCCTCGCCCACGGCACCCCCCAGGAACTGCTGCACCACCCGGAGGTCCGCAGGGCCTACCTCGGCGAGGATTTCAAGATCGACCTGTGATCGACGCGCCGGCTTGCGCGCGGCGATGACCGACGACCATGGCGCCATGGCCACCGCATCCCTCTCGGCGTCGTCCCTGCACGCCGTGCTCGGTGACAGCCTGCGTCTGCGCGACGAAGCCCTCGCGGTGTTGCTGGCGCAATGGACCGGACCGGTGAAACGCGCCTCCGAGCCCGATGATCTCGGCCGTCTGGTCCTCGACCTCTCGACCGCGTCGCTGTTCGAGGAACCCGCCCTGTGGGTAGTGCGGGCAGGCCTGCCGTATCTGCGCAAGCACCGCGAGACGCTGCTCGGCTTGGCTGGCCAGCCGGTCGCCGCCGGGGCCATGGTCCTGGTCTGTCCCCCGCCAGAACGCAACGATGCCCTCGGCCCGCTGCTCAAAGCGCTCGCCAAGGCGGGGGCGGTGCATGACGTGGAGCCGCCGGACGCGCGCCAACTCGTCGACTGGCTCGCCCACCGGCTGCTGCTCCCCGGGGCTCCGGCGGTCGAGCGTCCGCGCCAACTCGCCGAGAGCCTGGTCGCGGGCCTGGGCGATGACTGCGATGGCCTGCTGGGCGCGATCGAGACGCTGGCGACGTATTGTGGTGGATCCCCGATCACCCCCGAGGCCGTGGCTGAACTGTGCGGCGGCACCGCCGCG
>JACDEC010000433.1 GCA_013816645.1 Planctomycetota bacterium | reverse complement strand
GCTGTTCGCCGCCTCGCCCCAGGCCGCATCCTGCGCACTGCCCAGCGACGCGCGCGGGCTGATCGTCGCGCGCGGCAGCCAGCTCGATCTCGATCCCTGGGGCGCGCAGGCGCTGATCGATCGCGGCGCCACGGTAGCCGCCCGCGTCACCCATGCCGACGCCTGCCAGCTCTGGGCCGGTGCCGCCCTGCCCATGACGTTGGCCAACGGCGACCTGCTCAGCAGCGACGCTGGCTGTCCACTCGGAGTCGCGACCATGGCGCCGGACGGCCTGCGCCTGCGCCTGCCCAGTCGCTTGCGCCGATCCGGCCTGCGCTGAGCGTTCCTCGTCGCTCGTCGCTCGTCGCTCGTCGCTCGTCGCTCGTCGCTCGTCGCTCGTCGCTCGTCGCTCGTCGCTCGTCGCTCGTCGCACCCCGCACCCCGTCCTAAACAAACACCGCCCGCAACACCTGCTGCCCGGCCTTGCCACGGTTGTCGATCAGCCGCGCGATCGCGCCGTCGAGCGGTTCGGTGGTCAGGCGCAGGCATTGGCGCAGGTAGGCGTCGCTGCCGAGGAACGCCGGCCAGAACGGGCGCACCGCCGCTTCGGGAAAGCTGCCGAGCATGGTCTCGAGCTTGCCGATCACCGGCGCGTCGGCGGGCAGGTCGTGCTCGTTGCCGACGTGGATCAGCAGGATGCGCGCTGCCGCCGGGTAGGACACGGGATGGCGCGGATCCTTGCCGGAGATGCCGCAGACCAAGCCGTACTGGAAGGAGGGTTCGCGGTAGTCGAACAGCGAATCGCAGGTGATCTGCACGTGCTCGACCGCGCCGCGATCCTCGCTCAGGCGCATGAAGATCTTGTCGCCGAGCACCTCGACCGCGCCGTGGTAGCTGTAGTGCAGCCGCCCGGATTCGCGCACCTGCATCCACGCCTCGCCGCCGGCGACGCGCAGCAGGCTGCGCTGGATGCGGCCATCGTCGAGGAACGAGTGCGAGTAGCACAGCCACCAGCCGTCGTGGTAGCGCTGCTCGTGGCGGTAGCGTCCGTAGTCGCGCGCCAACGCCTCGCGCTTGTCCTGTTCGGTGGTCGCTGCGTTCTCGACCTGCTCGAGGCGCCGACGCACTTCGGGCGGCGTGCGTTCGAGCAGCGCCAACTCGTCGAGCGTGGCGCGCGCCTCGGGGTCGAGCTTGAGCAGCGCGCTCCAGCGCTCGAGCTGCTGCGCCGTCGGCGATCGCTTGCCGGTGCGGATGCGCGACATCGTCGACGGCGAAACCCCGGCTTCGCTGGCGAAGGTCGCCATGGTCCGGCCCTGGCGGCGGACCAGGACTGAGAGGTATTCGCCGAAGCTCATGGTTGCCATGGGGGTACTCGTTGCGTGCTGGTGATGGCAATATCTGGACCGACGATCGATCGGCCATGACCTTTCTAAATACCTTACGTCATTTATTGGCAATAAATTGCATAATTGAGCAATGAGAGCGCTTCTGTGCTCGGTTTCCTGAACCGCGGATGGCTCGACGTCCGTAGCCTGTCGGCATATGCAGGAGATGCCGTGCCGACTCCAGTGAAGCGCCCCTGTCCCGAACGTTGCCCACGCCTGGTCCCATCAGCCGGGGCATTGGCGACCGCGGTCTTCGACGCGACATGCCACCTATCCCCCACTGGGGTGCGCACCCGATTGCGCAACGCGGCGATAACGGTGTATCGCTGCCTCGGCAATGGCGATGGATCCGCACCGGTGCGTTCCGCTCGGGCGCTCGATGCGTTGGCGGGGATGGTCGCCCAACTGCTGGTCGGCCACGAACTGGGATTCGTCGCAGCCGGCGCGGCGCAGGACCTCATCGCCATGGCCGACGGTCTGGCTGCCCGCATCCAGGACAGGAGTGGTGCAACGTGAGACGCGTGACCAGCGGAGCGAACGATGGCGATCAGGCGTGCGCGATCACGAGCGCACTTGCATCGCTTTCAGCGCGTTCGCGCTCGACGGTCGCGATAGCCTTCCGCGCAATGCGGCCATTCCAGCGCCACCCGAGTACTTCATGTCCTGTCGCCCACCCAGCGGCGCATCGCGCAGCGATCACCGTCATGGAAGTGCTGGTGGTGGCGATCGTCATCGTGGTGCTGGTCGGTCTGCTGCTGCCGGCCATCTCGGTGACATCTTGCCCTCCTCGTCATCGCTCGGCAGACGGCAACAACCTGAAGCAGGTCATGACGGCGATCATTGCCTACCAGGGACAGGAGGAGGCGATCCCGCTGGGACGCCCACCTGGATCCTGGGTGTGCGTGGGTGCCGCGGACGCCCGGGTGATGACGATCCGTTCCTTCGAGGTGCTCGCGGACGTCATGACCCTGCCCCCAGGAATTTGGAGGAGCAAGAACAACGCACGCGGACGCCCGCCGAGCAGGAAGCCCGACCGCCATGCGACTGTCCTGGTCACCGGGCCCGGCGGCTGGGCCGATGAAGCGGCGGGCGTGGCGATGGATTGGGGCTACGACTGGGCGCTGCCTGCCGAGTGCGCGAACTACCGCATCGTGGTCGCCGCCAGGAATCCCGGTTTCTACCGCAACAAGCTGGTGTTGGCGTCGTCCTACGACGGCAGCGTGCGCCAATGCAAGGCGACCACCGACCCCGCCGTCGGCGCCAACGTCACCGCGGGCAGTACCGACGGCGACATCCGCTGCGTGCATGTCGATGCGCAGGGCGCTGGTGTGCTGCCCACGCCCGGCACCGAACCCGACAGCCTCTTCAACGGCGTGAACGACCGGCAGACCACCACTGGCGCCGCTGGAGGCATCTCCCCGCAAGCGCAGGGACCTGGCACCGGTTCGCCGCGGCGCTGCTTCCTGAAATAAGGTACTGAGCCGCCGCTCGTGGCTAGGAGATCGCGATCATCCGTTCGATCGGCAGACGCGCGCGTTCGAGCAGCGCGGGATCGATGCGGATCTCGGGCGCGCGGTTGCGCATGCACCAGTAGAGCTTGCGCAGGGTGTTGCGGCGCATGTGCGGGCAGGTGTTGCAGTGCGTGCACGAGCCCATGCTGGTGCCGCCGACCGCGGCCGGCGCCATCAGGAAGCGCGCGGTCGGGTTGGCCTTCTCCATCTGATGGATGATGCCGGGCTCGGTGACCACGATGTAGGTCTCGCCGGGCTTGCCGGTGCGCACCCGGTCGAGCAGCTGCGAGGTGCTGCCGACCACGTCGGCGAGCGCGCGCACCGGCAGCGGGCATTCGGGATGCACCAGGGTCACGCAGCCGGGGTGGTCGCGCTGCAGGTCGACGATCGCCTGCTGGGAGAAGTTCTCGTGGACCTCGCAGCCGCCCTGCCACAGCACCAGCGGTCGGCCGGCCTCGCGGCTGACCCAATCGCCGAGGAACTGGTCGGGGGCGAAGATGATCGGCGTCTCGCGCGGGATCGACTTGACCACCGCGACCGCGTTCGACGAGGTCACGCAATAGTCCGACAGCGCCTTGACCGCGGCCGAGCTGTTGACGTAGGTGACCACGACGTGGCCGGGATGCGCGTCGACGAACGCCTTGAAGCGATCG
>JACDEC010000432.1 GCA_013816645.1 Planctomycetota bacterium | reverse complement strand
CTTCCAGACCTGGTCGGCGCGCTCGACCATGCCAGCCGCGCGATGCGCGACGCTGCAGCGACGGCGCTCGCGGAAGCGACCGGCGAGCGCTTCGGCACCGACGCGACCGCCTGGCGGAGCTGGCTGGCCGCGCAGGCGAAGCCCTGACCTGCGCAGCGCCAAGATCCGCGGCGCTGAAACTGTCGTCTCGGCGAACAATCGCCCGCCCAGAGCCATCTTTCTGTACCGAATAGCGGCTCGAAGATGTGCCACTTCCCAATGCATACATGGCACATGACCAATCCTGAACCTGGACGTTCCGCGGTGACCTGCCGATAGTGCGGCATGGTACCCAATCCCGCTCGCGCAGTCACAGGTCACCATTCGCGGTTCGGCTTCACCCTCATCGAAGTACTGATCGTCATCGTCGTCATCGCCATGCTGATCGGGTTGCTGATTCCCAGCGCGATGATCGTCAGGCGGTTCTCGCAGCGCGCCGGCTGCGCCAGCAACCTGCGCCAGATCGGGGTGATGACCAGCGCCTACTGCGACGACCATGCGGGCAGGTTCCCACCCTTCCACGACGGGAGCTACTGGGGGACCTTCGACTGCTGCAAGCAAATGAAGGATTACCTGCCCGAGGCCGGCTACCGGATCTACCTGTGCCCCGCGAGCGCCGGCAAGCCGAAGCTGTGGGGCGACTGGGATGGCAACGCGATGCTCGGCGGCCCCTACATGTTCGCGCAGGAATGCGCCTACGGCTGGAACCAGCATGTGCGCGGCAACTACCAGAAATTCTATTGGTGGAACCAGGGCCCCTCCGCCACCAACGAAATAAGCAACGCCTCGCGCGTGTTCTGGGCCGTCGACGCGCATAGTCCCCGCTTCGACGTGTTCTACGGGCCGTACTTCGTCTCCGGATACCGTCATGGCGGACAGGTCTCCAGCGACTGGGTCAACAAGCCGGGAGCCAGCGGCTTCAATGCCTCCTTCGTCGATGGCCACGTCGAGTGGATCAATTACCGCCGTTGGATGGAATGCTGGACCAGCTACCAGTGGTGGGGCGAGTCGAGCGATCAAAAATACCAGTTCCGCGGCATCGACACCTTCTGAATCCCGATGGAGCGTCGCGCTGTACCGTCGGCCAGCGCCGATCCCGAGCCGATCCTGGCGGTGCGCCAATTCCCGGTGTATTCAATAGACATGGCCCTCGGTCGATGTGGGGAGTCCACTACCAGGCTCGGAGGGTGCGGCACCGCACCTCGGCGGGGTTCTCTCGTGCTCACGGCCTCGTGCCGTTCGCAGCCGGGCTTCACGCTGATCGAATTGCTGATCGTCATCGGCATCTTGGCGGTGCTCATCGGGATGCTGATCCCTACGGCTATGATGGTCAGGAAGTTCGCCCATCGCGCGGGCTGCGCGAGCAACCTGCGCCAGATCGGCATGATGACCGCCGCGTATTGCGCGAACAACGACGGCGCCTTCCCCCCTTACCACACGCCACCCTACGGACCCGGGATGCCGGAGGATCGGGATGCCTGCGGACAGTTGAAGCAGTATCTGCCCGAAGCCGGCAATCGAATCTACGTGTGCCCCGCAAGCATCGGCAAGCCGCTGATCTGGGGCGAGTGGGACGGCAATGCGCCGCTGGGCGGCGCCTACATGTTCGCCCAGATCTGCTCGTACGGCTGGAACCAGCATGTGCGGGGGAACTACGAACGCTTCTACTGGTGGAACCCCGGGCCTCCCGCCAACGACAGTCTCGCCAACGCCTCGCGCGTTTTCTGGGCCGTGGATGCGCACAGCCCGCGCTTCGACGCCTTCTACTGCTGGTACTTCGTGTCCGGATACCGCCACGGCGGCCAGGTGTCGGATGACTGGGTCAATAAACCCGGAGCCAACGGCGTGAATGCGTCCTTCGTCGACGGCCATGTCGAGTGGATTCCTTATCATCGCCTGCTCGATTGCTTCCGAAGCTACTACTGGTGGGGCGAGTCGACCGACCAGCGCTACCAGTTCCGCGGCATCGACGACTTCTAGCAGCTGCTAGGCGTCACCCGGCGTCACGCTTGCCGGAGCAGCACGACCGCGGCTGAGAAGTCGCCTTCCACCGCGATCTCGAGCGCATCACCGCACACCTCGGTACTCGGATTCGCGAAGCGCTGCGCGACCCGCCAGGAGCCTGGCGGCAGGGGCACCCGCAGCAAACGCGGCGCATCGGCGAAGGCATGGGCGACGACCAGCGCCTGCCCGGCGTCGTGACGCACCACGGCCTGCCAGCCCTGCGGATGACGCCAGCTGTCCAACTGCGGACCGTAGCGGCGGCTGAACCCGTGGCCGATCACCGCCGCGGCGTCGCGGTACACCGCGATGGCCTCGCGCACCAGCTCCCATTGCGCGCTCGCCAGGCTGGCGAGATCGCCGGACAGGCAGAGCCGGCCGAGGAAGGTGCTGGCGAGCACGTAGCGCATGCGCCGCGCGTCGTCGCCAGCGTGCAGCACGGCCCAGATCTGCGATTGGCGCGGCGCGATCAGGCGATGCAGGTTGGCGGCGACGATCGGGATCTCGACCAGTTCGTGGGCGTCGGAGAACGAGGCCTGCGAGGCCAGCGCCATCATCGATGGCTCGAGGCGATGACCGCCCGAGGCGCAGTTCTCGATGACCAGCTCCGGGATCTCGCGACGGATACGGCGGAACAGGTCGTGGATCGCCAGCACATGCTGGCGCAGCCCCTCGCCTGGTGACTCGACGCCGTCGCAGCCGAGGCCGATGGTCTCGTTGTAGTCGACCTTGAGGTAGCCGAAGCCGTCGTCCCTGAGCCGACCGATGACGCGCTGGTCGAGGAAATCGCGGACCCAGGGGTCGCGCAGATCCCAGAACCGCCGCGATCCCACGGTGATCGGCACGCCGTCGCGCTTGAGCAGGTGGTCGAGCTCGCCGAAGGGCTGCGAACCCTGATCGACGGTCTCCATCTCGAACCACAGTCCGGGCACCAGGCCGCGTTCGCGGATCGCCGCGGCGGTCGCGGCGAGTCCCTGCGGGAACGCCGTGCGATCGACCTCCCAGGATCCGTGACCGCCCCAGCCGCCGGTGTTGGTGTACCAGCCGGCGTCGATGACCAGGTAGCGCACGCCGCTGCCGCGCAGGCGGTCGGCGAGCGCGACCAGCTTGTCGTGGGTCGGCTTACCCCAGGTCTGGCAATACTCGTTGAATGCGATGGGCAGATCGCGTTCGACCGCCGGTGCCTGCTCGATCGCGACGCGTTCCTGCACCGCGACGAAGCGGTGGCAGAGGTCGTCGATGTCGCCCCGCACGCAGGCCAACCAGGCGGTCGGCGCTTTCAGGATCTCGCCGGGCGCCAGACGCTTCCCCCAGTGGCCGAATTCTCGGTCAGCGAGACCGCCGGACAGCCCGGCGCAATCGTCGCGGCGGAAGACCTCCATCTCCCACGATCCCGCCCAGGCGAGCTGTGCGCCCCACAGCACGCCGGCGCCGCGATCCTCGACGGCGACGGTCGGGAACCACTCGCGCACCGGCATCGTCCCGACCT
>JACDEC010000431.1 GCA_013816645.1 Planctomycetota bacterium | reverse complement strand
GCGGTGGGCGAGCACCGCCTGTTCGATGGCCAGCAGCCCGGCGACTGCCGGATCATCGCCAGCCACCGCCGCGGCTTCGTCGGCGTCGCCGCCGGCGGCGTCGGCGTAGACCGCGGTACTGCCGGTGTAGACCAGCCGCGCGCGCGGCCAGCGCGCCGAGGCCAAGCGCACCGCCTCGACCAAACGATTGTCCCGACCGCGTCGCAGCCCGGGATTGGCGGCCAGGAGCACGGCTTCGACCTCGTCGTCGATCGCCGCGTACAGCGAGGGATCGGCGGCATCCCCGGCCATGATCGGGAAGCGGGTGCGCACCGCGCGATCCGGTGTGCGCCGCACGCCGACCACCTCGGCGCCGCAGTCGACCAGCAGATCGCCGGCCTGGGCGCCGACCGAACCGCAGCCGAGGATCAGGATCACGGCATCGGCCCGATCATGCGTACGTAGACGCCGAAATGGTCGGATGGGAACAGCCCGGGCGTCAGCGCGGACACCGCTTCGGTCCCGACCAGCCGTGATTCCACGGGAGTCCAGCGCTGCGAACGCACGAGGACGCGGTCGAGTCGCCGGCTCGGCTCCTCGGGGAAGGCGTTGGCCCGGGCGAGGGCGTTGCGTTCGTTGTCCCAGGTCAGGCCGGGATCCTCACCCATCGCCGCGCGCCAGCAGTCGGTCCAGCCGGGGTCGAGCGCGGCGGACTCGAGCGGATCAGCGTCGCCGAAGTTGAAGTCGCCGACCAGCGCGGCCAGCGGCGCCTGCGCCAGGCGTCGCTGCACCGCGGCGAGTTGCATGACGCGCAGTTCGTCCTGGCCGGGCAGACTGTCGAGATGGACGATGCCGAGGGTCAGCGGCGGCCCGGCGCCGACGTCGATGGTGGCGATCAGCGCGCAGCGGTCGAGCCGGGTGGGGATGACCTCGATGCTGATCGACTGCACATCGAGCCGGCTGAGCAGGTACAGCCCGCCGGGCGCCATGACCTTGCCGTTGACCACGGTGCCGCGGTAGTGCGCCAGCGCTGGCGACGCGTCGATCTGCGCGCGCAACCACGGCTGGACCTCCTGGAGCGCGACGATGTCGGGATTGAGCTCGGCGATGGTCCGCACCAGCGCCGGCGCCCGTTCGCCGGCGCGGGCGGGATCGGCGAGCACGTTCCAGGTGAGCAGGGTCAGGGTCGGCTCCGCCGCGGCGAGCGCGTGCGCGAGCAGCCACACCACGATGACGGCGCTGCGCATCCCCAGGCCATAGGCACGCGGAAGCCGGTCTCAAGCGCGACCACCCGGATCCTGGCCACGTCTTGTGCCCCAGGTCGGCAACCCATACTCCGCGCATGGCCCGGCCGCCCAAAGCGCGCGTTCCGCTCAAGCTCGCCGCGCTCCAGCTCTTCGTCGAGCGCGGCGTGCATGCGACGGGCATCCGTGAGATCGCCAAGCACGCAGGCTGCTCGGAAGCGGCGCTCTATCGGCACTGGTCGAACAAGGACGACCTGGTCGACAAGCTGTTCCGCGAGCACCTCGTCGAGGTCACCGATCTGCTCCAGCGCGCGATCACCGCCGAGACCAGCATCAAGGCCAAGATCGAGGGCGCGGTGCGCGCCTGCTACACCCTCTACGACGAGCAGCCCCTGGTCTTCCGCTTCGTGCTGCTGGTCCAGCACGAGGTGTCCAAGAACCTGGGCAGCGATCAGCGCACGCCCCACGACGTGGTCATCGAGCTGGTCGAGGAGGCCAAGCGCGCTGGCGAAGCCAAGGGCGACGCGGTGGTGCTCGCCGCCGCGCTGGTCGGGGTGTTCCTGCAGACTGCGACCTACGTGCTCTACGGCCGCCTGCCCGGCCCGCTCTCGACCTACACCGCGCCGGTCACGGCGACCGCGCTGAAGATCCTGAAGTGACGGGGGCCGGGGGTTGGGGGTCGGGGGTCGGTCGCTGACCGCGCGCACGGAACGTCCACGATCACACTGACGCCTCTGACCCCTGAACCCCCGACCCCTAGCCCCCGTCCTATGCCCTTCTCTCCCAGCGATCTCGAGGACATCCGCCGCCAGGTCGCGGCCTTCGCTAATGAACGCGACTGGGAGCAGTTCCACAGCGTGCGCAACCTGCTCTTCGCGGTGATGAGCGAACTGGGGGAGGCCGCCGAGATCGTGCGCTGGTCCGGCGATCGCGAGCCTGCGGTGCCCGAAGACAAGCGTCAGGCCTGGGCGGACGAGCTCGCCGACGTCTTCATCCTGCTGGTGCGCCTGGCCGACCGCAGCGGCGTCGACCTGAGCGCGGCCTTCGCCGCCAAGCTGGCCAAGGCGGCCAAGAAGTACCCGGTCGACCAGTTCAAGGGCTCGAACCGCAAGTACGACGAGGCCTGAACGATTCCTCCCGCGGCAGTTACCTTCCCGTTACCCGGCCCCCACCGCCGATCGTCATGATGGCCTCCACGCGGATGCACCGCGCTCCGGAGGTCCCATGCCCAAGTCCCTGCTCATCCTCGCCATCCTCGCCTTTCTCCCCTGTGCCCAGCTCGCCCACGCAGCGGGCAGCCTGCCCATCACCGGCGAAGCCGTGGTCCTGGTGGTGCCCGACCATGCGGTGATCAGCTTCGGCATCGAGTGCCGCGATCCCGAGGTGCCCGCCGCCAAGCGCCGCAACGATGAGATCGCCGGGCGCTTCACGGCCTTGACTGGAAAACTCGGGATCGCCGCCGATCAGCTGCGCACCGACTGCCTGTCGATCGCGCCGCACTACCCGAACGACCAGAACAAGCCCCAGCTGGTGCCGGACTATTTCAGCGTGTCGCGGACCATCGAAGTCACGGTCCGCGACCTCGCGCTGATCGACACCCTGCTCACCGAGGCCGTGGCCGCCGGGATCACCACGGTCAGCGACGTCGAGTTCCGCACGACCGAGATGCGCAAGCACCGCGACGAGGCGCGCCGCCAGGCGGTGCGCGCCGCGCGCGAGAAGGCCGAACTGCTCGCCGAGGCGCTCGGCCATGGCCTGGGCCGTGCGACCTCGATCAGCGAAGGTTCGATCGGCTGGTACGGCTACGCCAACGGCTTTCGCAACCGCGATTACGGCCAGCAGTACCAGAACAGGACGATCAACGCCGGCGGCGACGGCCCGGGCGACACCACCGTGCCTCCTGGTCGCTTGGCGGTGCGGGCGATCATCAGCATCAATTACGACCTCCAATGATCCCGGGCTCGAACCTGCTCGAGCAGGCGGTACACCGGCAGCCGATGACCGCCACCGGCCACAGCATCCTGGTCATCGAGGACGACGCGGCGATCCGCCGCGGAGTGGTCGCGGCCCTGACCTTCGCCGGGCACCGCACCGTCGAAGCCGGCGATGGTCCGCAGGCGCGCTTCCTGATCGAGCGCGCCGAGTGCGACCTGATCCTGCTCGACCTGGTCCTGCCCGGCGCCGACGGGCTCGACCTGCTGGCGATGATCCGCGCCCACCGGCCGACGCTGCCGGTGATCGTGCTCACCGCGCGCGGAGAGGAGGCCGACCGCGTGCGCGGGCTGACCCTGGGCGCCGACGATTACG
>JACDEC010000047.1 GCA_013816645.1 Planctomycetota bacterium | reverse complement strand
GGACATCAGCGAGATCTCGCCGCCGAGCATGCGCGAGATCTCGCGGCTGATCGCCAGACCGAGGCCGGTCCCCCCGTACTTGCGGTTGGTCGAGCCGTCGGCCTGCTGGAAGGCCTCGAAGATGATGTGCTGCTTGTCGGGCAGGATGCCGATGCCGGTATCGATCACCGAGAAGGACACGGCGCCGCCACGCGCGCGGTTGAGAGACTCGTTCTCCGGGTTCCACCCGTCCAGGGCCGTGGCGATCTTGACCGTGACGCTGCCATCCTCGGTGAACTTGAAGGCGTTCGAGAGCAGGTTCTTGAGCACCTGCTGCAAGCGCTTGCTGTCCGTGTTCATGGTCTTGGGCAGGTTGGCGTCGAGCTTGATGCTGAAGGTCAGGCCGCGCGATTCGGCGACGTGGCGGAAGCCGCGTTCGAGGTCTTCCTTGAGATCAGCCAGGCGCAGCTCGCCGGCTTCGACGGTGACCGTGCCCGATTCGATCTTGGACAGGTCGAGGATGTCGTTGATCATGGACAGCAGGTCGTTGCCCGAGGTGTGGATGGTCTTGGCGTAATCGACCTGCTTGCCGGTCAGGTTGCCATCCTGGTTGCGCGACAGCTGGTCGGACAGGATCAGCAGGCTGTTGAGCGGCGTGCGCAGCTCGTGCGACATGTTGGCGAGGAATTCCGACTTGTACTTCGAGGTCAGCGCCAGCTGCCTGGCCTTCTCCTCGAGGGCCGAACGAGCCTGTTCGACCTCGGAGTTCTTGCGCCCGACCTCGACGTTCTGGTCGGCGAGCAGGCCGGCCTTCACTTCCAGCTCCTGGTTGGTCTGCTTGAGCTCCTCCTGCTGGCTCAGCAGCTCCTTGGCCTGCGACTGGGCCTGCTTGAGCAGGTCCTCGGTGCGCATGCTGGCCTCGATGGTGTTGAGCACGATGCCGATCGATTCGGTGAGCTGGTCGAGGAAGACCTCGTGCGACGGGCTGAAGCGCTCGAGCGACGCCAGCTCCATCACCGCCTTGACCTGGCCTTCGAACAGCACGGGCAGGATCATGATGTTGTTCGGCGCCGACCTTCCGAGACCGGTCGCGATCTTGACGTGATCGTGCGGCACGTTGACCAGGATGACCTTCTCCTTCTCGATCGCGCACTGCCCGATCAGGCCTTCGCCGAGCCTGATCTCGGTCGGGCCCTCGTGGGTGTAGGCGTAGCTGGCCAGCAGCTTGAGCCGGGGATCGTGCCTGACCGCCGAGAGCGCGTCGTCGTCCTTGGACGTCTCGAGGGTATAGAACACCGCCTGCTGCGCCGACACCACCGGGGCCAGTTCCGATAGGATCAGCTTGCCGACCGCGATCAGGTCCTTCTGGCCCTGGAGCATGCGCGCGAACTTGGCGAGGTTGGTCTTGATCCAGTCCTGCTCGCTGTTCTTGAGCGTGGTGTCCTTGAGATTGCGGATCATCTCGTTGATGTTGTCCTTCAACGCCGCCACTTCGCCTTGCGCCGCGACCGAGATCGAGCGCGTCAGGTCGCCCTTGGTCACCGCGGTCGCGACCTCGGCCAGGGCTCGCACCTGGGTGGTCAGGTTGGCCGCGAGCTGGTTGACGTTGTCGGTGAGATCCTTCCAGGTTCCGGATGCGCCGGGAACCGTCGCCTGGCCGCCGAGCTTGCCTTCGACCCCGACTTCGCGCGCCACCATCGTCACTTCCGAGGCGAACGAGTTCAGCTGGTCGACCATGGTGTTGATGGTGTCCTTGAGTTCGAGGAACTCGCCTTTCACGTCGACGGTGATCTTCTTGGTCAGGTCGCCGTTGGCGATCGCGGTCGAGATCTCGACGATATTGCGCACCTGACCGGTCAGATTCGAGGCCATAAAATTGACGTTCTCGGTCAGGTCGTTCCAGATGCCGCCGACGCCCTTGACGTCGGCTTGGCCGCCGAGCTTGCCTTCGGTGCCGACTTCGCGCGCCACGCGCGTCACTTCCGACGCGAACGAGTTGAGCTTGTCGACCATGGTGTTGATGGTGTTCTTGAGCCCGAGGACTTCGCCCTTCACGTCGACGGTGATCTTCTTCGAGAGGTCGCCGGCGGCGATCGCGGTCGAGATCTCGGTGATGTTGCGCACCTGACCGGTGAGGTTCGAGGCCATGAAATTGACGTTCTCGGTCAGGTCGTTCCAGATGCCGCCGACGCCCTTGACGTCGGCTTGGCCGCCGAGCTTGCCTTCGGTGCCGACTTCGCGCGCCACGCGCGTCACTTCCGACGCGAATGCGTTGAGCTTGTCGACCATGGTGTTCATGGTGACCTTGAGTTCGAGGAACTCGCCTTTCACGTCGACGGTGATCTTCTTGGTCAGGTCGCCGGCGGCGATCGCGGTCGAGATCTCGACGATATTGCGCACCTGACCGGTCAGGTTCGAGGCCATCAGGTTGACGTTCTCGGTCAGGTCGTTCCACAGGCCGCCGACGCCCTTGACGTCGGCTTGGCCGCCGAGCTTGCCTTCGGTGCCGACTTCGCGCGCCACGCGCGTCACTTCCGACGCGAACGAGTTGAGCTTGTCGACCATGGTGTTCATGGTGACCTTGAGATCGAGGACCTCGCCCTTGACGTCGACGGTGATCTTCTTCGTCAGGTCGCCGCTGGCGATCGCGGTCGCCACTTCGACGATGTTGCGGACCTGGCCGGTAAGGTTGCTGGCCATGAAGTTGACGTTGTCGGTGAGATCCTTCCAGGTGCCGGCCACGCCGGCCACCAGGGCCTGACCGCCGAGTTTGCCTTCGGTGCCGACTTCGCGCGCGACCCGGGTCACTTCCGAGGCGAACGAGCCGAGCTGGCTGACCATGGTGTTGACGGTCTTGGCGGTGCGCAGGAACTCGCCCCTGATCGGCTGACCTTCGATCTCCAGGGTCATGGATTGCGACAGGTCGCCCTTGGCCACCGCGCCGATCACTCGGGCGGTCTCGCTGGTCGGATACACGAGGTCCTGGATCAGGGTGTTGACCGAGAGCATCGAGGCCTCCCAGGCTCCGGTGACGGCCCCGATGCTGGCCCGCTGCGAGAGCAGGCCCTCCTTGCCCACCACCCGGCTGATCCGCTCGTGTTCCAGCGCCATGCGCTGGTTGAGTTCGATCACCTCGTTGAACGCGTCGGCGATCTTGCCGTCGACACCGGTCAGCTCCAAGGGCAGGCGGACGCTGAAATCGCCTTTCTTGAACGAAATCAGCGCAGTCAGCAGGGTCTTCCTGTCGAGTGCGAGGTCGGTCGGGTCGTTCATGATGCAGTCCTGGGGAGCGGTCGGGAAACAGGGATGGGTGATCTCGGCAAAGGCCAGACCGCGAAGGTGCCGCAAGAGCGGCGGCTGAAGGCGGGGTTCGCGACGCGTAGCGAATCGTCTTCGCTGACAGGTCGCACGGCTGGGAGAAGCGGAATCGGTATTTTCGGCGCTTCTTCGCGGAAAATGACGTATTGCTGGGGCTTTGTCTGCGGCGCCCAAAGGTCTGATCCGCTCCATCATGGCCACGGTCGGCCGGATCCTCCTATTTTCCGGCTGTGCAAGGTAGGGGGTCCGGACCCGGGCCGGCCCGAGCCCCGGGCACGGTGTGCGCGTCGATGTGGCCCCGCGCGCCCAGGCTGACCATCGAGTCGTTCCCGATCTCGTCGACCAGCAGGGGATTGGCGGCTGTCGTGCCCTGCTCGACGATGACGCGTTGGTCGATTTGGACACCCGCACGTGGGTGGCGTCAATCCCAGCAGTGACCGCGCCAACTGATCTCTCCATCCGATCCAGCGACGGCACCCGTGAGAGCGTTGTCGTGATCACGGTGCTGCCGTTGGTCGAACTTCCTTCGGGCGGAGGCTGATCCATGAAATCCAAACATCACGAGCATGTGCGCCACCTGCTCTTCGCGGCCCTGGTTCTCGCCCCGATAAGTTGTGGAGGCGGAGGCGGAAGCGGTGGTGGCCTAGGATCCGCGACGCTGACGTCGGTGACGTGGATTGGAACGACAAGCGAAGCGGCGACGGTGGCCGGTTCGGTGGTGACCGACAACTGCACAGGGTTGTGGCAGCAGTGCAACGATGTCTGCGAGGATCCCGCCGATCCGGCTTCGCGCTGGTCCGCGAGTTCATTCGTCGAACCGCCCTGGAAAGGCATCAAGCAGGGTACTCGGGTCGTGGGGAGCCAGACGTACCGCTCATTCCTGACCGCTCCGATCGAGATCAAATGCGCGGTTGGTCGTGAACGCCCACTGATCAACTTCGGCGAATTACGCTTCAGTACCTCCGCGTGCTCGACACCGCTTGGTATTGCCCGACTCCGACGATCCGGTCTCGGTCACCTGGCCACTCCCAGATCGAGCTGATCCAGGTACTCATCAGCCGCGACCGCGGCCATGGCGCCTTCGGCTGCGGCGACGATCGCGAACTGGGCGTTGCGCGACAGGTCGCCGACGATGTACAGACCGTCGACGCAGGTGGCGCCACGGCGATCGCACTGCAGGCAATCCTGCTCGGATTGGCAGCCCAGGGCTGCGACGAAGGGTGGATGCGGCTCGCGGTCGGGCCCGATGAACCCAGCGCGGCGATCGAGTCCGCTGCCGTCGGCGAAGGTCAGCCTGATGCCGTCGGCGATCCGCTCGATCCGCTGGATCGGGGAGGCCAGCGTGCGGATGCCCCGCTCCTCGAGCTGCCGCTGGCGCGCGTCGTCCGGCGGCTGCGCCCCCATGCTGCACCAGACGGTATCCGCGGACCAGCGCCGCAGCTTCAATGCCAGCCCCGAGGCCTCGGCTCCGATCGCGGCCATGGGCGCATCGCGGTGCTCCCAGGCGTCGCAGTAGGGGCAGGGGTAGATGCCGCGACCGTAGAGTTCGTGGGTGCCGGCGATGGCGAAGCGATCCTGGACCCCGAAGGCGAGCACCAGGCAGCGCGACCGCACCGTCGCGCCCCCGTCGAGATCGATCTCGAAGCCATCGACGGCCCGCTTGGCGTCGATGGCCGCGACGTCGAGCACCCGGGCGCTGGGATAGGCTGCGACCTGCTCGCGGGCGATGCGCCGGAGCTCGGCCGGGGGGACGCCATCACGGGTCAGGAATCCATGGACCGCCCCGGTGGCTGCGTTGCGCGGGCGTCCCGAGTCGACGATCAGGACCTCGCGCCGGCACCGGGCGAGGATCAGCCCCGCGCTCAGGCCAGCCGGCCCGCCTCCGATGACGACCACATCCAGTCGATCCGTTGGCATGGGAACTCTTGTTGGACGCAGGCAGGGGGCAGCAGGTGATAACGCGCTGCTCCGGCCGCTTCCACCGCCCTCCAGAGGCTCCCCAACAGCCGGCATCAGCGTCGGCCGGGCTTGGTTCGTTGGGGTTCCTGTCATGTGCTCAGAAGCTGTGTGGAGAGCGTTGATGAGACCTGTCCTTGCGCGCCTTGCCAGGCGGTGGGAGCCCTCTAGATGGACCCCCATGCAACCCTTCGTGCGTGTGTTGATTGTCGATGACAATGCGGCCGACCTGGCACTGCTCGCCGAGGCGCTCGCCCTCGAGCCTGGCCTCGAAGTGCTCAAGGCCACCTCGGTCGATATCGCGCTGCGCCTGCTGCAGGAACACGTCGCGCCCGACGGGTCGCTCGGCATTCACTTCGTCCTGATGGACCTCAACATGCCCGGGCGCAATGGCCTGGACGCCCTGAAGGCGATCAGCGACTCGCCGGTGCTGCGCAACGTGGCGGTCGTGGTGATGACCTCGAGCGCTCGTGATGTCGACCGCAATGCGTGCAAAGCGCTCGGCGCGCTGGACGTCTGGAAGAAGCCGATGCTGTGGGACGACTGCGTGGCCATCGCGGGAATCGCGGCGACCACCGCCCGGTCGGTTCGCGTCGACCCGGGCAGCAAGGCTGCATTCGCGGCCCACGCATAGGCAGCGGGACGGCGACCAGCCCGCGAAGCCGACGAGCCCGCGAAGCGTCGATCACCGTCATCCACAAGCCCTTCACCGGCCACCATCCCCACAGCCTGCGCGATCCGGCGCCGATCGTCGCCTTCGCCCGTGCGGTCGCCGCCGGACGGCCGGCGCCGGCGTTGTCGGCGGGCACGCCGTTCGGCTACGACTACGCCGTCAGGCAAAGGGTGGTGGACTGCGCGGCGCCAGGCCAAACGACTCCCGACTCGCCTCGCCGCTACCGCACGGTCATGAACACGATCCCCATGCGGCGGTGCCAGTCGACGATCAGGTCGAGCGCCTGCTCGTGGCTCTTGACCGGCGGTTCGTCCACGTTGAGGCCGTAGAAGCGCATCCACGGGATCGACAGCTGGCGCAACTGGTCCTCCTGGACCGGGTCCATGACCCATTGCGCCGTGTTGCTGTAGGGCAGCGGGACCCAGCGATGCAGCCCGGTCGGCGCGACTCCGCCCGCCAGCGTGCGCGTCGATCCCTGGGAGACGCTGCTCGCCCGCATCGAGGAGCAGCCGCGCATGCCGCTGGTGTCGCAGCTCGCGCGCGAATCCGGCCTGGGCACCGAATCGTTCATCCGCGCCTTCCGCCGCTACACCGGCAGCACGCCCAAGCAGTACCTGTTCCAACGCTGGCTGTGGAAAGCTCGGCGACTGCTGCGCGACGGCGCGGCGGTGAAGGAGGCCGCCCACGCCTGCGGCTTCGCCGACCCGCTCTACTTCAGCGGCTGCTACCGCCGCCTGTTCGGGCATCACCCGTCGCAGGCGCGCAGCGCCGATGCGTCAGCCGTCGCCGCGCCGGACGGCGCCGGGCTGCCGATCTCGCGTCACGTGTTCGCCCCGGGCGTGGACATGCGCTATTTCGACATTTAGCAGGCTGCTGAAGCGAGCGGTTTCAGCGCTTCACCCCGACCTGCTTGGCTCCGGTCTCCGAGATGGCGAGGCGGAAGCCGTAATAGCAGTGCCCGGGGTAGCCGGCGTTGTTGAACTCGCGATCGGTGCAGCGCTGGCTCCAACCGTACCAGCCCCAGGTCCCACCGCGGATCGAGCGGTAGTTGCCCGGCTTGTCGCCGCGCGGGTCGGTCGCATCCCCGGCGACGTACGGGTCGTACCAGTCGCAACACCATTCGCCGACGTTGCCGGCGAGATCCATGACACCGTCGCGGCTGGCTCCGGCGGGGAAGGAGCCGACCGGCATGGTGCGCGGCAGCTCCGCGAGCTTCGCGGGCTTGGTGAAGTCGAGCGCGCGGCGCCCCTGGAAGTTGCCCTGCTTCATCGGGGTCGGGAGGTCAGCGCCCCAGGGATAGGCCCGGCCCTCGCCCCGTCCGGACGCGACGTATTCCCACTCGGCTTCGGTGGGCAGGCGGAAGCCGGCGGCCTTGAGGTCGGCCTCGAGCCGCTTCTCGCCGTTGGCGCCGGTGACCTCCACGAAGGCGGGGGCCAGGCCGTGCTGCTGCGAGAGCCAATTGCAGTAGGCGGTGGCGTCGTTCCAGGACACCGCGATCACGGGGTCGCGATCGCCGGAGGAGACGCTGGTGCGGTGCTCGCGATGCTTGGGGTCGAAGCGTTCGAACTCCTCGTTGGTGACCTCGCAGGTGCCGATGGCGAACGGCGAGATCGTGACCTGACGCACCGGCAGTTCGTCGGGCTCACCCTTGTCGCTGCCCATGGCGAAGCGCCCACCGGGGATCGCGACCAGGGCGGGCACCGGCGGTTTGCCGGTGCCCGGCGTGGCTGCCGGGATGGTCACCAGCGTGATCGATTCCGGCGCCGCGGTCGCGGGCGATCCGCTCGGGGTGCCATCGGCGAACGGCTGGACCGCGATCAGTTCGATGGCGTCGATCAGCACGGCGCCGCGGTCGTCCATGGTCGCGTCCGGCTGTCCCCAGACCTTGCCCGGCTCCCACGCGATCTTCATCATCGTGGTCGTGTCGTAGAGCGACCACAGGAAGGAGACCGTGGCGAAGGTGTCCTTGCCCGTCGAGGGCAGGAAGGCGGGGATGAAGTAGGGATGGTCGTGAGCGGAACGGGGCGGACCGTCGGCGCTCAGGGTCAGCCGCGCGTCGTTCGCATCGGGATTGCAGTAGCTGATCCGCACGTTGTAGGTGCCGGTCTTCAGGCCCTTGAGCGCGATCTGGAAGCCGCTGCCGTCCGTCGCCTTGGTCTGTATCGCGGACACCGCGCCGACCTTGGCCACCACCGCGTCGCCGAGCACGGTGCCCGCTTCGGCTTCGAGGCGTTGCGCCGCCCCGACCGCGGTGCCGCTCGCCCAGGTGCGGTAGGACAGGTGCTGCGAGGTCCCGTAGGGAGAGTTCTCCTTGGTCGGCGTCCCGATGATCGTCTTGCGGCCGACGATGTCGGCCAGGACCTTGGCCTTGCCGTCGACCATCCGGCTGAGCGCCAAGCGCGGCAGCCCCGGCACCAGGGGCGCTTCGGCGTGGCCGACGCCGGCCGGCATCTCGAAGGTCTTGGTGGTGGCGCCCACCGTCAGGGTGAGGGTCGCCGGCGCGGTCAGGTAGGCGTCGAGGTAGATGTTGTCCTCGACATTGTCGTGGATCTGGTCGAATGGCCAGGCTTTCGCGCACAGATCGACCCAGGCGTCGGCCTTGGCGTCCCAGGCCTGGCGCAGCCACTTGCCGCGGTTGCGGTAGGTCATGAACACCTGGTCCTGGTCGATGCGCGGACGCACGCCGGTCTTGTACCAGCGGCTGTTGTATGCGGTCGCGACCAGGAACGATTCGTCGCGATCGAAGTAATCCTTCTCCTGACCGCCCGGCCAGCGGTACGGCATCAGCGCGGAGTCCTCGTTGTAATCGTTCCAGATCACCAGGCTGATCCAGTCGGCGCGGTCGCGGATCGCGCCTTCCCACATCGCGGCATAGCCGCTGAGGCCGCGGTAGTCCTCGAGGTTCGCGCTGTTGTAGGCCGGGATCACGCCGGCGGCGAACAGCTTGCCCTTGGCCCGGCAGATCGCCGCGGTGGTCGCGTTCTGGCGCAGGATCTCCGGGACCGGCTTGGCGTCGAAGCTCATCATGCCGTCGATCGCCGGGGCTTCGGCGAACCAGGAAGCGACGCGTTCGGGGGTGTGGAGGTACTCGAATTTTGGCGGGAACATGTGGGGGACGATGAAGGTCTCGATGCCTTCTGCGCTCATCGATTGCTTCACTTCGGTGAGCACGCCGCCGGGGATCCCGTACGAACTCAGCACGTCCTTGCCGCCGTGGCGCAGCTGGTTGGGGTGCCCGTGGAAGCGCTTGAGCATGTCCTGCAGCGACGGCACCATCGGCACGACGCTGTATTCCGGCGCCATCGCCAGCTTGAATCCGCTGCCCAGCTGCTTGGCGGCTTCGTACATGCGCTCGGCCGATTCGACGTAGCGGCTCGGCGACGGCGGCACGCCCCATTCACCGACGTCGAGCAGGAAACCGTCGATGCCGTGGCGCTGCGCGAGCGCAATCTCCTGCTTGTAGACCTCGACGCTGTTGCCGAAGCAGACCATATACCAGCACATGACGAGCCGGTGGTTCTCGGGCGCGGAAGGCGCGCTCGCGGCCTGGGCGTGCGACGGCAACGCGATGGCGCCGGCGATGGTGCAGGCGAGGACGGCGCGGCTGAACCGCGCGCGGAAGGAAGCGACCATGGGAGACCTCGTGAGATCAGTGGGTGCGATAGCGGAAGGTGATCGTCTCATTCAGTGGGATGCGCTGTCGATCGGATCGGTCTGGGCGCGGAACTCCTCGAGGTTGCTGGCGCCGTCCCCGTCGGCGTCCTCGTCCGGTTCGGCGACCGCGGCGGTGGACATGTCGCCGAACTTGCCGAACCACAGCATCTCGAACCAGTTGGGCAGGCCGTCGGCATCGACGTCGCCGTACTCGCTGTAGACGAAGTAGGGGGTCTTGGCGCCGAAGTCCTCGCGCCACAGGCGTTCGTCCTCGGTGCAGACGCCGACCTTACCGGTATCCTGGCGGAACGGCCGGTCGCTCACCGGTTCAGGCGACACCAGGGTCAGCGCGACCTTGCCGGCGCGCAGCAGTTCGACCGAGACCGGACCGGCGGTGAGCGGGAACTGCTTGAACGACAGGCCGGCGGGTGCGTCCCATTCGCTCAGGCCATCGGTGCTCTTCCTGCCCGGCATGCGCAGCTTGGCGGGCTTGGGCAGGATGGTCAGCACCTCGATCATGTTGTCGGCGCGCGACACGGTCCGGAACGGGAAGATCTTGGAGTCGTGGGTGTATTTGTGCGAGAAGATGTAGACGCGGTCGTGGTCCGAGCTCGGCTCCTTCCCGGTCTTCCACCAGTCGATGTACTGCCCGGTCAGATCGGTGTAGGCGTAGCGGGTGTTGTAGCCGGGCGACAGCGCGGTGGCCTCGTGGTAGTCGTTCCAGGTGATCTGCTGGATCAGCGTCGACGGGATCTCACGGGCGAGCTCCCAGTTGCCGCGCGTCCAATCGAGGCCGGGGCTGGCGAGCTGGAAGTTGCCGAAGTTCTCGTATTGCATGAAGAGGGGATGGCTCCTCTCCTTCTTCGCGGCGATCACGCTGCGCGCGATGGCGGGGACATCGCCCTCCCAGAGGAACTGCCCGACCACCGGGAAGTCCTTGGCGATGATCGGCGCGGCGGCGAGAGCGGCGGCGGCGGCATTGTCGTGCTTGCCCCAGTTGGAGACGCCGTGGCCGAGGAAGCTCGGCGCCAGATCCATCTCCCAGTAGATGGGTTGGCCGAGGTCGGCTTCGATCTTGCGGTAAGCCTCGCCCATCAGTGCCCAGCCCTCCTCGCAGGTGCGCAGGCGCATCACCTCGGCGTCGTATTCCTCCTTCTTACGTCCTTCGCCGAATTTCTTGCTGACGACCTCGTAGAGATAGCCGACCCAAGGCCACTGGGCGCCATAGCCGAACACCAGGATCTTGCCGTCGCGGCGCGCGAGCTTGGGGCTTTTGCCGTGCTTATCGATCACCCAGCCCAGCACCTTGCGCATGCCGTCGCCGGGGTAGGGCTTGAGCTCCTCCATAGACGCGTCGATGCAGGTCGCATCCGGGGTGATGGTCAGTTCGAACGGCAGGTCCTTCTCCTCGCAGATGCGGATCATCAGGCTGAACAGCTCCATCGCGCCTTTGCCGCCGGCCCAGGCATCGAAGGTGAAGCCGTCCATGCCAATGCGGATGGCGCGGCGGATCTCGATCTCCGCCGCCTGTTCGATGGTCAGCGCCGGGTTCTGGACATAGGGGGCCAGGGCGAAGTTGCGGTAGGTGCCGCCCACCGAGTTCCTCGCCCAGGCGCCGAGCGGGGACTGCATGGACCATTCGCCTCCCGGAGCCTGGATGCGCTCGCGCACCTGGACGTCCTCGGGGCAGTCCATGGTCCCCAGGCCGGAGGTGGCGTGCCATTGGATCGCGCTGGCCCCGGCGCAGAAGCAACCCATGAAGTGGCCGTAAATCTTACGTGGCCGCTTGGGAATGCCGGCCCAGTCGTTGTCGACGATCCGCGTGCGGACCTCGCGGCCGGCGGCGGTGACCGTGTAGCCGGCGCCGTCCTCGATGCGCAACAGGACCTCCTCGCGGCCCTCGGTGATCTGGTCGTCGACCGGGACCAGCGGAATCGCGATCTCCTTCGCCCCACTGGGGATCACGACTTCGCTCGGTAGGGCGGCGTAATCCGTGGCCTCGGCCCAGCCGCCCCAGGTCACCTTCACCGTGAGCGCCACTCCTGCGCGATCACGGTGGACATGGAACAGGGC
>JACDEC010000430.1 GCA_013816645.1 Planctomycetota bacterium | reverse complement strand
GCCCGTTCTCCGACGTCGAACTACGACAACTCGCGCAGCGCGGCTCGCTCACGCCGACCACCCTGGTGCGGGCCTCGGGGATGCAGCGATCCATCCCGGCGTCACGCATAGGCGGCCTGTTTCCCGCCCCGAGCGTTGCGCCACCACCACTGTCGCCACTGCCGCCGCTACCGGAGCTGCCCGCATCTCCGGCCGAAGCGATCGCCAACAGCTTGGGCATTCCCTCCGGTCAGGCGCTGTTCCGCGAGTCGGCGCCGACCAGCCGCCCGGCCGTGGAAACGCAGACCGCCACCACCTCAGCGCGCCCGACCACGCGGCGGATCGCTCCGCTCGAGGTGCGTCCGACCACGTCGCTCCACGCCCGTGCCCCGATCGCGCCGCCTCCACTTCGTCCGCAGCCGATCCCGTTGGCTGCCCCGCCGTGGCGGGACCTGTGGCCGCTCGCGGTCGTGGTGCTCGGCCTCGGCTGGGGCGTCGGCGGACTGCTGACCTTTGAGCAGCGCTATACGCCGGACAGCGGATTCGCGATCTTCGTCCTCGCCCTCGCCGCGCTGCCATTGGCAACCCTCGCCTTCCTGCACTGGCTACGACCGCGCCACGTGCCGTGGGGATCGGCCGTCTTCGCTTTGATCTTCACCGCCATCGGCGGCATCCTGACGCTGCTCGCGATGCAATGGGCGGCTGCTGTCGTCGCTGGTGGCAGGATCCGATTCTTCGGAAAAGCGGCGATCATCCTGGTCGTGCTGTTTGCGATCGGCTGGGCCTACCACATGACCGAGTCCGACAGCTTCCTGATGCGCTGGGTCGGCTATGTGTTCGGCGTCGGGCTGTGCGAGGAAGCGGTGAAGCTGTTGCCGCTCGCCTGGATGATCACCGGCGCGCATCGTCGGATGGGCCTCCATGGCTTCATGATGATCGGCTTCGCATCCGGCATCGGCTTCGGCGTCGCCGAGGCCCTGTACCTCTACAATCCCTGGCACGACGACATGCCGGCCGAATACGCTGCCGCCGGTTTCCATGCCTACCGGGTCCCCGAGGTCGGCGGCAATGTCATCCGTTGGTTCGCGCTGGTGCCGTCGCACGCGATGTGGACCGCGGCGTGCGCCGCCTTCCTGTGGAAATGGGGCGACGATTACAGCGGCTCCGAGAGCTTCTGGGGCAAGGCGTGGGTGGTCGCCAAGGCCGCGGGCCTGATGGCGTTCATCCACGGCACCTATGACGCCATCTGCAGCCTCGGCACGATCGCTGCGGCCATCGCTTCAGCCACGTCATTCGCCGCGCTGGCGTGGGTCGGGTACTATTTCACTACCGACGAGACCGATCCACCCGAGGTGCCTGCGCAGCCGGCGCTGCTTCTGACCCATCGAGTCGGTGTCCTTGCCGCTGGTTTGTGCGCGGCGGCGGTCCTGCTGGTGCCAGCGATCGCCATGGGCACCGACCAGCGCAGCTGGCTGCGCGCTGTGCTGCCACCGGCGATACGACCGTACCTCGCCGGACTCGCATTGCCGCCCGATCGCGGCGCAGTCGGGTTGGTGCTCGATTGCCGGCTCGACGAGGAGGTCGGCATCGTCGGTACGCTGGTGAACAAGGGCGCTTCACCGCTCTCCGCGTTGACGGTGACCTGCATCGATGAAAAGGACGAGCGCCACGAGATGCTCTGCGAGGAACTCGCACCTGGCGGATCCTGGAAGATCGATCCCGATGAATGGCTGTTCGCGCCGGCCGAGCAGGTCGAGGTGACCTGGGAGGGACAGGAGCAGCCAGTGCACTTCACCTTGCCCTGACATCGGCTGGGTGGACAGGAATGACCAACCTCATCCGAGGTTCACTTGAAGCTCATGGTTTCATACCACCATGCCGGCTCACCCTCGAGAGGACCACTCATGTCGCTATTCACGCAATGCTCCGCCGTCATCGCCACCTGCGCCTTCCTGGCCCTGCCGCTAGCCGCCGCTGACGACGCCAAGACCATGCCTCCGGGCATGGACCCCGCGGCGATGGAGATGATGAAGCCGGGCCCCGAACACCAGATGCTGGCCAAGCGCGCCGGCACCTGGGACGTCGCCTGCAAGATGTGGATGATGCCCGACGCGCCCGCTCAGGAGTCGAAGGGCACTGCCAAGACCACGGTGATCCTCGATGGTCGCTACATCCAGGACGACTTCACCGGCGAGTTCATGGGTCAGCCCTTCAAGGGCATGGGCCTCACCGGCTACGACCGCCAGGAGAAGAAGTACTACTCGACCTGGGTCGACAGCATGTCGACCTCCATGATGCAGATGACCGGCACCAGTGAAGACAACGGCAAGACCGTGACCACCACCGGCGAATGCATGTGCCCGATGGCCAAGGAGAAGATCGCCTTCCGTCAGGTCGAAAAGCACACCTCGGACGACGCCTTCACCGTCGAGATGTACAAAACGGTCAACGGCAAGGAATCCAAGTGCATGGAGCTGGCCTACACCCGCAAGAAGTGACGCGCGGTCCATCGCACGCGCTCGATCGCGAGGCCCGGCAACCGCCGGGCCTCGCTCGTTTGCGTCCCCCATCAGGATCCCGCGGACGGGATCTCGACCGCAGGCATCCCGGTCAGCACCGGTATCTCGGGCAGGCCCTGGGCGACGCGCTCACCGGCGGCGCGGATCACGTCGTCCTGCAGCATCTGCCAGACGCGCTCGGCGTCCGCCCGCGACAAGTTACCGAGCAACTTGGCGTCGCGGTCTCGGAAGTGCCCCGACGGGGTCTTCAGCCTGATCGACCAGCCGAGTTCGTCGTCGTTCGCCAGGTGGAGGCCATGGAGATCCTCGAAGCGCCAGAATGACACCCGTTCGATGCCGAACGCCGAGGAGACCGCGGTGATCCCAGCGGCGTCGACCAGCACCCGCGATCTGGACATCGGCAGGCGTTCGAGAACCGGCAGGGCGATCAGCAGCGATCCGAACAGCGCCGCCACCAGCGCCACCAGGCCGATGCTGCCGAACACCGTCTGCTTGATCGCCCACAGCAACCAGCCCGGTTCGGTTTGGGGATCCGGCAACAGGTACGGCGCCACGAAGCTCAATCCGTACAGGCCGATCGCGAGCACGATGCCGCCCATGAATACCGCAGCCGCCTGCGAACCGCGTCGATTGCCCGGCGTCGCGCCGCTCAGCAGGTAGCTGCGCGGCACGAGGCTGTCGTCGATGGTCAACCGGGCCATGGCGCGCAGCATCACCGCCGATCGTGCCACCTCCAGGGTTGGCGGGGGTCGCCCACCCTGGATCGAGCGCCCCGGATCGCACACTGCCGCCAATGGCCTCGGTCATGGATGTCTTCGCGGTGCAGGATGCCGCGCGCCGCTCCAGCCGCAGGCTGGTGGCGGTGTGCCTCATCGGCATGGCGATCCTCGCGGTCGGCGCCGGAGCGGCTGCGGTCGGCGCCCTGCGCTACATGGCCTGGAGCAAACCGTCGTTCGCGCCCGGCGCGGGAGCGCACTGGTGGGCGTTCGCGATCGGCACGGTCGCGGGAGCGGCCGGCATCGCTTGGGGGAGCATGCGCGAGGTGGCCAGGC
>JACDEC010000046.1 GCA_013816645.1 Planctomycetota bacterium | reverse complement strand
GAGCTGGGTCTGGCTGCCCACCACCACCGCCGGCGCCGCCGACGCCGCGCCCGCTACCGAGGGGCTGGTGCTGGACACCGTCACCTGCACCTGGGCCTGGGCGGTGAACGATCCCGAGGTCGCCGTCACCACCCAGCTGCCGAGCGCCTGATTGGCGGTGAACACGCCGGATTTCTTGATCTTGCCGCCGCCGCTCACCGACCACGCCAGGGGCACCGGACCGTAGGCCGTGCCGAACTGGTCGATGCCGATCGCGCTGAACGCGGTCGAACCGCCCGGCGCCACGACCACGCTGGCCGGCGAGACCGCCATCGTGGTCAGGGTGTGCGACACCGGCAGCTTGAGCGTGTCGCGCCGCCGCTGGCCGGCGATCGTACGCTCGCAGGCGAACGTGTAGAGGCCCGCGCCGGTGAAGGTCACCTCAGTGGTCTTCACCGTCGGCGTGGCGAACTGCGCGCCGCCACCCACCGGCACGCTCACCACCGACCACTGGTAGGCCGCGCCCGGCTGATCGGGATTGCCCTCCTGCACGGTGAGCGTCGCCGTCGTACCGGGCACCGGCGACGCGCTCGACACCACCACCGCGAACTGCGCTGCAGCCAACGGCCCAGCCAGGCCGAGCAGCACCATCAGATGGCGGATCCAGGTCAGGTGGCGGCGGGCAGGGGCGACGGTGGTCATGGGGAATTCCGGGGGCACATGGGGAAACACCGCGACGGCAGGCTGGGCTCGGCGCTGATCGACGATGACGCAAGCGCGGAACGAATGGCTGTCGCCCTGCCAAAGGCCACCACGCGCCAGGTGACGCGACAGGCCAGCCAATGGCCGCATGCGGACGCGCGACGACGGGGAGGTGCGGATCGCTCCGACCGCATGGAAAGGCCTTGTGATGGGGCTCTGCGCCACGGCCTCTTCGCACGTGTCGCGGAGAGGGTGTCTCAAGCCACCGGTGCGCAATGCAAAAAGCAACGCCGACGATGCCCTTCTCAACTAGTGGTCGTGATTGTTAACGTTATGCGTACCGTCGCTCCCCTGGCGAGACTTGGGCAGTTCCTTACCCGTTGCCAGCGGAGCACTTCGCGCAGCGGCTGGCGTATTGAGGCGGTCTTGTGCGGATCAAGACGATGCCGTCCCCCTCCCTGATCATGCGCTGGATCGGGTTCGGTCGCGCCAGGGTCGAACGCGAGCAGTCCCGATGTCCGGATATTGACCCGAGGCGTCGACTATGCTCTCGTCACCAACTTCCAAGCGTGGGAGCGAGCTCCAGAATGGCCTCAATATCTCCTCAGCTGGTGCGGGCCCTACGATCGCGAAATGTTCCCTGCAGTTCGTGCAGCAGATGTAGCAGATGTAGCAGATGCAGCAGATGTGTCCGCCGATGTCCGCAGTTGTCCGCGTTTGTCCACCTCGGCAACCGCTGATGGGCAACCGACCTGGATCATAAACAGTGCCTTCAACGAGAGATACAGCTTTTACCGGCGAAGGTTGACATGGTAGGGGTCAGAGGTTCGAGTCCTCTAGCGGGTACCATACATAACCTCGGCGCAAGCCGGGGTTTATGTTTTTTGCGGCGGCTTGCAGGTGCAGTCCAGGCAGCCGTGGGTCGCGCACATCCGGCAGGTCGCTTCGACCAGGTCGCGCAGTTGCGCCCGCGCGCGGTGGCGGCGCACCTTGAGATTCCCCGGGGTGATGCCTTCGGCGGCCGCCGCCGAAGCGATGCTGGCGCCCTCCAGGTCGACCGTGCGCACGGCGCGCGCAGCGTCCGGCGGGAGCAGGTCGACCAGCCCGGCCACGCAGGCGCAGGCGGTGGCGTGATCCTCGCCAGCCATCGCCATCGCGTCGGCCTCGATGAGCGCGAGCGGACGTTGCGCGCGCGCGTTGCAGGTCGACGATCACGTTGCGCAGGATCCGGTAGAACCATGCGTCGAGACGCTCCTCGTCGTCGAGCTGGTCGATCTTGGCCAGCGCCTTGAGCAGGCTGTCCTGGACGGCATCGGCGGCGAGTCCGGGATCGCCGATGCGCTTGCGCGCGAAGGCGACGAACTCGTCGAGCCGAGTCAGCAACGGATCGATGGGCGAGGACATGCCTGAGCGGAACGTGGCGAGCGCCCGGTGCAACGGTCGACGGCTTGCGGTGGCCGCCGCGCATTCACAGGTGCATGCGCCGCAGGCGCAGCGCGTTGCCGATCACCGACACCGACGACAGGCTCATCGCCGCCGCGGCGATCATCGGACTGAGCAGCCAGCCGGTGAACGGGTAGAGCACCCCGGCGGCGATCGGGATCCCGAGCGCGTTGTAGACGAAGGCGAAGAAGAGGTTCTGGCGGATGTTGCCCAGGGTCTGCTGGCTCAGCCGGCGCGCCCGGGCGATGCCGCGCAGGTCGCCCTTGACCAACGTCACCGCAGCGCTCTCGATGGCGATATCGGTGCCGGTGCCCATGGCGATGCCGACATCGGCCTGGGCGAGGGCGGGCGCGTCGTTCACCCCGTCGCCGGCCATCGCGACCCGGTGGCCCTGACCCTGCAGACGCTTGACGACGTCGGCCTTGCCGTCGGGCAGCACCCCGGCTTCGACCGCGTCGATGCCGAGACGCCTGGCCACCGCCTGGGCGGTGATCGCGTTGTCGCCGGTGAGCATGACGACGCGGATGCCGGCGCTACGCAGGTCGGCCAGCGCCTGCGCCGTCGTCGCCTTGATCGGATCGGCGATCGCCAGCAGTCCGGCTGGCAGGCCGTCGACCGCCACCGCGATCACCGTCGCACCTTCCTGGCGGAGCCTGTCCATCTCGACGTCCAACCCCCTCGCCGCGACGCCGATCGCGGCGAAGAGCTGCTGATTGCCGACCGCGACGGTCGCAGCGCCGATGCGACCGATGACCCCCTTGCCGGTCAGCGACCGGAAATCCTCGGGTTCGCTCAACGCCAGACCGCGCTCGCTGGCGGCCGCGAGGATCGCCGCGGCCAGCGGATGCTCGCTGCGTCGTTCCAGGCTCGCCGCCAGGCGCAGCAGTTCTGGTTCGGACTGCGCGCCGAGCGGGTGGATGCCAACCACCCGCGGCCGGCCTTCGGTCAGGGTACCGGTCTTGTCGACGAGCAGGGTGTCGATGGCGGCCATGCGCTCGAGCGCGGCGGCGTCGCGCACCAGGATGCCGGAGAGCGCGCCCCGGCCAGTGCCGACCATGATCGACATCGGCGTGGCCAGGCCGAGCGCGCAGGGACAGGCGATGATCAGCACCGCGACGGCGGCGACCAGCGCGTGCGCCAGGCGCGGTTCCGGTCCGAACATCGCCCAGGCCGCGAATGCAGCGACGGCGGAAACGATCACCGCCGGGACGAACCAACCCGCGACCGCGTCAGCCAGTCGCTGGATCGGCGCACGGCTGCGTTGGGCCTCGACCACCCGCCGGACGATCTGCGCGAGCACGGTGTCGTCGCCGACCCGGTCGGCGCGCATCACCAGCGCCCCCGCGCCGTTGACCGTGCCGCCGGTGAGCCCGGCGCCGGCCTGCTTGTCGACCGGCAGCGATTCGCCGGTGACCATCGATTCGTCGACCGCGCTGCGGCCGTCGAGCACCGTGCCGTCGACGGGAACGCGCTCGCCGGGACGGATGCGCAGACGATCGCCGGCGCGCACCTCCGGCACCGGGATGTCCTCGTCCTGCCCGTCATCGCGCAGGCGGCGTGCGCGCTTCGGCGTCAGATCGAGCAGCGCGCGCACGGCGCCGGACGTCGCCTGGCGTGCCCTGAGCTCGAGCACCTGGCCGAGCAGGACCAGCGCGACGATCACCGCCGCAGCCTCGAAGTACACGGGCGGACGACCATGGGCGAGGAAGGCCTGGGGTATCAGCCCGGGGACGGCGACCGACAGCACGCTGAACAGCCACGCCACCCCGGTGCCCAGGGCTATGAGCGTGAACATGTTGAGGTGACGGCTGACCAGCGACGACCAGCCGCGTTGGAAGAACGGAGCGCCGCCCCACAGCACGACCGGCGTGGCCAGGGCGAACTGCAGCCAACCCATCCACGCAACCCCGAGCGCATGCCGCACCTGCTCGTTGGGCAGCATCTCGACCATGCCGATGACCAGGAGCGGGAGCGCCAGCGCCAGGCTGACCCACCAGCGTCGCGAGAGATCGCGCAGTTCGCCATCAACGGGCGCGGTCGCGCTGACATCCCGCGGCTCGAGCGCCATGCCGCACAAGGGGCACGCTCCGGGATGATCCTGCACCACCTCGGGATGCATCGGGCAGGTATAGGAGCCGGCGGGCTGGGTTGCGGCCACGGAATCCGCTGCGCGATCGGCGACGGCCGGAGCGGGGTGACAGCAGGAATGCCGGACCGGCGCGATCGCGGTCGACGCTGCGATGAAGCTTCCGGGGTCAGCGATGAAGCGCTTCTGGCACGAGGACGAACAGAAGTGGTACTCCTGCCCCTCATGGGCGTGGGACGCCGCGGCTGCGAGCGGGTCGACGTCCATCCCGCACACCGGATCCCGCGCCATGCGGTCAGCGCGGTGGCGGGGGAGCGGGTCGTGCAGGTGATGATGGGCCATGAGATGTCCTCCCGATCGGGGCAAGCGGTGCCTGTTCCGGGTGCTGACGGCGGCAGACCGCACGGGTTACAGGCTGGCCGGCCACGGATGCGATGGGAGGTACGTTGCCGAGCAGAGCCTCGCTGAGCGGTCTGTAGGATGCGCCTACATCCGGATGGCGTCCGGAACGGGCCTTCAGCAGGTGAACAGGTAACCGCCAGAATACCTGGAACACCACCGTGGTGGCCGACCTTCTGAGGTAGCCACGACGGACCCCCTCTCCCCTGGAGTCTTCCCATGACCCGTACCCTGCTCGCCAGCCTGTTCGCCATCGCCGGGCTCACTGCCGCCGACGCCCCGCCCGCCGCGACCCCCTATCCGTTCGACTCCTGCATCATCTCCGGAGAACCGCTGGGCTCGATGGGCGAAGCCATCGTCGAGATCCACGAAGGACGTGAGGTCAAGTTCTGCTGCAAGGGCTGCATCAAGAGCTTCAAGAAGGACCCGGCGAAGCACGTGGCGACCCTCGACCAGGCCGCCAAGGACAAGGCCGCAGGCAAGCATCCCGTCAATCCGGCGGCCCCGGCCGCTGACGACACGAAGAAGAAGGACGAGCACAAGGGCCACGGTCACGACGGCCACGCGCACTGATCCCTCGCCTCGTTCGCGCATGAACCGCCCGCTCCTGTTCGCAACAGCAGGCCTGACCCTGCTGGCGGCATGCGCGCCCAGCCCGACACGTCCTGCGTCGCCGCCACCGAGCACTCCCACAGCGCGCCCGAGCGCGCCCAGCGCGGTGGCGGCGATGCAGCCCGTCGCGGGCCATCCGTTCCTGGACGCCGTCGACGGCTCGCCGCTGGTGCTGGCTGCGCGCGCGCGACTGCGCGCAGCCCAGGCACGGATACGCGCCGTCGGCGTGCTGCCCGATCCGGTGGTCAGCGCGGAAGGGCGACGGATGCGCGATGACGGCACCAAGGGACTCGAGCTGTGGTTGGAGCAGGACCTGCCGCGCTGGGGCGAACGTGACGCCGAACGCGGCATGGCGCGCGCCGAGGTGCTGATGGCCCAGGCCGAACTGGCCGACGCCCGCGGCATGGCCGCATCCGAGATCGCCATGGCGCTCAGCCGATCGCGTGGCGCGCGCGCGCGCGCCGCGCTGCAGGATGAGGAAGTGGCGCGCATGCGCGTGCTGGTCGATCAGGTGACGGCGATGGTGGCGGTGGGCGGCGATGCCAACGCCACCGACGTCTTGTCGCTGCGCTCGCGCATCGCAGCCGCCGAACTGATGGCCGCCGATCTGCGGCGCATGGCGATCGACGCCGACGACGAAGCCGGGGCGCGCATCGGCGGGCCTGCTGGACAAGCGCTGCCGGACATGCCCCTTCCCGATCAGACCGAGGTAGTGCTCGGCGCCTACGCGCCGGGCCTCATGGCGCAGGCCCGGGTAGCCGAGGCCGAGGCGCGCGAGGACATGGCGCGCAGCCACGGCTATCCCATGGTCGGCGTCGGGGTCGGCTGGGAGCGCGAGGACCTCGACATGCCCGATGACGGCGTCATGGCGATGGTCGCGGTCAGCATTCCGCTCTATCGCGACGCTCATGACGCGGAGGTGCGTGCAGCCCAGGCATCGCAGCTCGCCGCGCGTCGTCAGGTCGCGGCAGAGCGCCTGCGCGCCGAGGTCCTGCTGCGTCGTGCCCGGCGGGCGCAGCAGCAGGCCGAGCAGGCCGAGCGGGTCGCCACCGATGTCGCCACGCGGGTCGAGGCCGAGATCGAAGTGCTGCGCAGCCAGATGGCCGCCGGTGGCGGGGCGATGGGCGGCCGCGATCTGCTCATGCGCCTCTTCGACCGTCTCGACGCCCGCAGCCAGGCCAGCTCCACCGCCATCGAGGCCCGCGCCGAGGCCGATGGCATGACCGCCGAGCTGTGGCGCTTCCTACCCCTGACAGCAACCGAACGGTGACCGCATGAAATCCGTGTTGATCTTCGCCATCTGCTTCCTGGTCGGCGCCATGGTCGCCATCGGGGTGCGCGCCGTGCTGCACCGTCCGTACGCGGAACCGACGCAAGCCCATAGCATGGCCGCGCCAGCGGCGACGCCTGGGTCCACTCCGCAGCCCGTTGCGCCCGGCGGCCATGAACATCACGCGACGCCGAGCGCCCCGAACCGACCTGCCCCTGAGCAGACCACGCCGGTTCCACACCAGGATCACGGCAAGACCCCGACAGCGGTCGCCGACCCGAGCGCGGCGATCGGCAACACGATCTGTCCCGGCTGCGGCATGGACGTCGATGCCGATATCGCCGCCATCCCCACGCCGCACGGACTGGTGGGCATCGCCTGCCCGCCCTGCATCCCGAAGGTCACCCGCGAACCCGAGCGCTATGGCGCCGCCGCGCGCGAGAACCGGAAGGCGGAGTGATACGCCCGCCGCTGACGCTCCTCGCTGCCGCGGCCGGGTTGGTCATTGGCGCCGCCGTCGTGTTCCTGACTCCGAGCCGCGTCCTGTTCCCGCCCGCGGCCGCGGTCGAGGCCCAGCGCGAACCCGGCGTGCGCTGGGCCTGCGCGATGATGGACTTCATCGCCGAAACCCGTGGTGATGGCATCTGCCCGGTGTGCGGCATGAAGCTCCAACGCATCGCCGCGGGGGCCTATGGCGCCGAGCAACGGCGGCGCATGCAACTGGAGACGGACGAAGTCACCAGCGGTCCGGCGATCGTCACCGTCCGCGCCTATGGCGCCGCGCGCTGGGATGACCGACGCGCGCAGGTCGTGGTGCCGCGGATCGCGGGACGCATCGTCAAACGGCACGCTGGCGCGCTGCATGACGCCAGCGAGGTCAAGGCGGGCGATCCGCTCTACGACCTCTCGAGCCCGGAGCTGCTGTCCGCCCAGGCCGAACTGGTCGCGGCGATCGCCAGCGGGGACGAGAGCCTGGTCGCGGCCGTGAGCCAGCGCTTCGCGCGCTGGAACCTCGCCGCCGCGGCGCAGCGCATCCGTGATGGCGGCAGTCCGAGCGATGTCGTCACCATCGTCAGCCCCGCCGACGGCATCGTGATGGCCCCCGAGGTGATGGGCGAAGCGGCGGCGCTCCCGGCGGTGGGCACCGAGGTGATGGCCAACGATCCCCTGGTGCGCATCGTCGATCCCACCGCCTACATGGTGGTGGTCCATGTCCCCGAGTCCCAGGCGCGCCTGCTGCGCCTGGGTCAAGCCGCCGATCTCGCCAGCGACGACGGCGGCGCGTTGCGCGACGTCGCGGCGACGATCGCCTGGCTGGCGCCGGCATTGTCGTTGGAGACCCGCACCCGCGAGGTCCACATCCACCTCATCGACCGCGAGCGGCGGCTGTTCGCGGGATCGCTGGTCTCCGCGCGCATCCGCGCCGCCCTGGGACCGGATCTGCAGCCCGCCGATCCGGATCAGCCCACGACCTGGGGAACCTTCACCCTGGTCGCGAAGTCCGCGGTGCTGTCGACCGGCATCCGCCATGTCGCCTGGCGTCTCGCCAGCAGCGACGGCGGTGCACAGACGTTCGAGCTCGCCACGCTCGCGCTCGGCCCGCGCCTCGAGGACGAGTCCGGCAACGACCGCTACGTCGTGCGCGCCGGTCTCGAACCCGGTCAACGGGTGGCGACCCAAGGCGCCTTCCTGATCGACAGCCAGGCGCAACTGGTCGGTTCACCGAGTCTGCTGTTTCCCGACGGGGCCGTCGCGCCGGCCCCCGCGCACGTGCACTGATCACCCATGCTCCGCTTCTTCATCCGCAACATCCTGGTCACCCTGGCGATCGCCGGTGGGACGGCGCTCGCGGGGCTCTGGGCCTGGGGCCGGGTACCGGTCGACGCCATCCCCGACCTGTCCGACAACCAGGTCGTGGTGTGGGCCGAGTGGCCGGGCAAGAGCCCCGAGGACGTGCAGATCCAGGTCACCCAGCGGCTGACCCTCGGCCTGCAAGGCCTGGCCGGGGTGCAGACGGTGCGCGGCACCTCGCTCTACGGCGCCGCCTACGCCTACATCATCTTCGAGGAAGGCCGCGATTTCTACGATTGCCGCACCCGGGTGCTCGAGCGCCTGGCCGGTCTGCAGACCCAGCTTCCCGCGGGCGTGGTGCCGAGCCTGGGTCCGGATGCCACCGCCATGGGCCAGGTCTTCGCCTTCACCCTGCAGGGACCGCGCTCGTTGGAAGAGCGCCGCCGGGTGATCGACCAGATCGTGGTCCCGGCGCTGGAGAGCGTTGGCGGCGTCGCCGAGGTCGCGCCGGCCGGCGGCGTGGTCCGCGAATACCACATCGACGTCGACCCCGTGCGGCTCGAGGAGCAGTCGCTGACCATCGACGCGCTGGTCGCGGCGATCCGCGCGTCGGGCCGCGATGTCGGCGCGATGAGCATCGAACGCTCGGGCATCGAGACCATGATCCGCGGCGTCGGCTTCGTACGTTCGCTCGCCGAGGTCGAGCGCATCCCGCTGCGCGGTGATCCCGCGCGCGGCGCCGGCCTGCTGCTCGGCGACGTCGCTGACGTGACCATCGGCGGCGCGGTGCGCCAGGGCATCCTCGCCGACGAGCACGGCGAGCACGCGGGAGCGATCGTGGCGATGCGCGTCGGCGAGGACCCGATGTCGGTGATCCGGGCGGTGAAGCGCCGGCTGAACGACCTGCGCCCCGCGCTCGCGGCCGAAGATCTGATGGCGGTGCCGTTCTACGATCGTTCGCAGTTGATCGCCGAGACCCGCGACACCCTGACCGGGACGCTCAGCCAGGAGCTGATCATCGCCATGCTGGTGGTGGTGGTCTTCCTGCTGCACGTGCGCGCCAGCCTGGCGGTCGGCCTGACCCTACCCCTGGGCGTGCTCGCCACCTTCGTGGTGATGTGGTTGTTCGGCGTCAGCGCCAACCTGATGTCGCTGGCCGGCATCGCCATCGCGGTCGGCGAACTCGTCGACCTCGGCATCGTCGTCACCGAGAACATCGTCCAGCACCTGACCGGGCTGAAGAAGCAGCTCCGCGAGGCGGGCGAGCCGGCGCCGACCTCGCCGTGGGACGAGCGGGTGATCGCCGCGGTCTACGCCGGCACCCGCGAGGTCGCGCCGGCCATCCTCACCGCCACCGCCACCACCATCGTCGGCTTCCTGCCGGTGTTCGCGCTCGACGAGCAGGCCGGACGCCTGTTCAAGCCGATGGCGCTGACCAAGACCCTGGCGATCACCGGCGCCGCGCTGTTCGGATTGCTGCTGGTGCCCCTGCTCTGCCGACTGCTGCTGCCCGAGTGGAAGATGCCGCGGCCGTGGCGCTTCGCCCTGGCCGGGCTGATCGGCGGCCTGGCCTTCGGCTATTTCAGCGGCGGCATCCCGCTGGCGGTGGACCACGATCGCTGGTCGGTGCTGCTCTCGGGCTGGTTGGTAGCGCCAGCGATGGGCGGTTTCGCCGCCTGGGCGGCCTGGCGTTTCGGCGGCGAGCGCGTGGTCGAGTTCGAGGAGAATCCGGTCAGCCGGGTGATCGGACGCACCTACCGCGTGATCCTCAGCGGCCTGCTCGCCCACAAACGGCTCTTCCTCGGCGCGTGCTGCGCGATCATCGTCACCGGTTTCGGACTGGGCCTGGGTTGGGCGCGTCTGTCCGCGCCGCTGCGCTGGGCGGTCGCCGCGGCCGGCGGCGATCTGTCGAGAACCGCGCCCGATCGTTGGCTGAGCGCACGGCTGCCCGGCATCGGCGAGAGTTTCCTTCCCCCGCTCGACGAGGGCAGCCTGCTCTTCATGCCCAGCATCCTCAGCCAGGGCGGCCTCGGCGAGTCGCTGCGGGTGATGTCCGAGCAGAACCGCCGCATCGCCGAGGTGCCCGAGGTGCTGTCGCTGATGGGCAAGCTGGGCCGTGCCGAAACCGCGCTCGATCCCGCGCCGATCGGCATGGTCGAGACGGTGGTGCTGCTCAAGCCCTACCGCGATTGGCCGCTGCACGACGCGCTACTCAGCGATGGCACGACCGAACGGCGACCGCGCACCTTGGTCGAGGTGCGCGCGGCCCTCGCCGCCGCTTCCGACATTCCCGGAGTCGCGCCCTCCTGGCTGCAGCCGATCGAGACGCGCATCGTCATGCTCTCGACCGGCATCAAGAGCCTGGTCGCGCTGCAGATCGCCGGCGACGATTCGGAGTCGCTCGAGCGGTTCATCGAGGCCGCGGAGAAGGTCGTGAGCGGCACGCCCGGCGCCGCCGACGTCACCGCGCAGCGCGAAGGCGGCAAGCCCTACGCCGAGGTCCGCCTCGACCATGCCCGGCTCGCGCGCTTCGGCCTGACCCCGGATGCGGTGATGATGGCGGTGGAGACCGCGCTCGGCGGCATGCCGGTGTCGTGGTCGGTGGAAGCCAACCAGCGCTACGGCATCCGCCTGCGCTACCTGCGCGAACGCCGCGACGATCCCGACGAACTCGCACTGCTCCAGGTGCCGGTCATGACCGACGGCCACGGGGCCATCGCGCTGAGCAGCCTGGTGGCCGCGCCGCGGGTCTACACCCTGGCTTTCACCGGCGCCGACCCGGTCGCCTTCCGCGCCGCGCTGCCCTTGCCGATCGCGCGTGGCCTGACCCCGATCGCGGCCGATCGCGCCGAACTGGTGCTGCCCGCCGGACACCCCTTGCCCGCCGGGGTCGTCACCGGCGACGCGCCGGGCGCGGTGCGGGTGATCGCCGAACACGATCATCCCGACGCCCTGACCTGGACTGTCGGGCCGATGCAGATCCGCTCGGAGAACGGCAAGCGCGTGGCCTACGTGCTGGTCAACCCGCGCGGACGCGGCGAGATCGAGGTGGTCGAGGATGCGGATCAGCGCGTCCAGGCCGCGCTCGCGGCGGGCACCCTGGTATTGCCCAAGGGCGCGACCTACCGTTGGGTCGGTCGCTACGAGCAGAAGCAGCGCGCCGACGAGGTCCTCACCGTGGTCATCGCCATCTCGCTGGCGCTGATGATCGTGCTGATCTACATCGGCACCCGCCGCTGGGCCACCACCGGCTTCATCGTGCTCGGCAACCTGCCGCTGACCGTCGCCGGCGGTCTGCTCGGGGTGTGGCTGTGGGGCGCCGAGTTGACCACCGCGGTGACGGTCGGCTTCATCGTGCTGCTCGGCGTGATGTTCAACGACGGCATCCTGATCGGCGTCTACCTCGACGAGCGCTTCAAGGACCTCGCCGGCCGCGCCGCGTCGAGCGTCGCCGAGGTGCGCCAGCGCGTGCTCGAGGCCGGCCTGCGCCGCATCCGACCGGCGTTGATGACC
>JACDEC010000429.1 GCA_013816645.1 Planctomycetota bacterium | reverse complement strand
GCCGACGATCAGCGCGTGATCCCAGTGCTCGACCATCAGGTCGCGCTTTACGCCCTGGCCGAGCGCTGGGACGAGGCGGTGGCGGTCCAGGAGCGCATCCTGGCGATCCGCGAGCACCTCGCCGACCGTGGACCTGCGTACGTGCAGGCGATCAACGGCCTGATCGGGCTGTGCGCACGAGCTGGCGACGTCGAGCGCGCCATCGCCCTCAACGAGCAGGCCCTGGCGCTGGTCGAGCGGTGCCTCGGACCCGATGACCCCAACGTGCTGACCGCGCGCCGCAATGGCGAGGAGCTTTGCGCCTGCGCGCTGGCGACGGATCGGCAGATGAGCCGGCCACACCCCGGTGACCTGCACGACCCAGCGACGATAGCCATGGCACCGGCACTGGGAGCGTGGACGCTCGAGCTCCTGGAAAGGAGTCCCGATGCGACCCATCGCGCTCATCCTGATCCTGATCGTCATCGCCACCCATCTCTGCGCCGAGGACACTGTGCCGACCTCCCCTCTCGACTTCACCCTGAACGACATCGCCGGTAAGCCCTACCCGCTCGCCCAGCACCGCGGCAAGGTCGTGATGCTGGTAAACGTGGCATCGCGCTGCGGCCTCACACCGCAGTACAAGGCCCTCGAAGCGCTCTACGCGCAGCACAAGGCCAAGGGTCTGGTGGTGATCGGCGTGCCGGCCAACAACTTCGGCAGCCAGGAACCCGGCACCAACGCCGAGATCCAGCAGTTCTGCAGCGCCACCTACCAGGTCAGCTTCCCGATGCTGGCCAAGGTCAGCGTCAAGGGCGCCGACATCGCTCCGCTCTACGACTACCTCACGAGCAAGAGCCCGAAGCCCGGCGAGATCGGCTGGAACTTCGCCAAGTTCCTGATCGGCCGAGATGGACAGGTCATCGAGCGCTTCGATCCCAAGACCACGCCCGATCATCCGTCAGTGGCCAAGGCCATCGACCAGGCCCTCGCTGCCAAGCCCTGAGCGCGCTGCATAGAAACCCAGCACTTTCTGCTGCTCGGTGCAGCCGAGCCCTCTGATCGGGGGGCGTGAAGCTGGTCAGTAGTTGACCACCTGCTCAGTCCCGGTCGGTGACCAACCGGATGGGGTCCCCCTCACTGTTGCACGGGTAAGCGGATGTTCGCGGCACGCCGCGCGCTTCCAGCCGAGCATGCGCGCATCCCGCAGTCTGGTGGTCATCGGCAATGGCATGGTCGGCCATCGCTTCCTGGAACTCCTCGTCGAGCGCGGGGTGCACTGGGATTGGGAGATCACCACGTTCTGCGAGGAGCCGCGGGTCGCCTACGACCGGGTCAACCTCAGCGGCTTCTTCTCGGGCAAAACCGCCGAGGACCTCAGCCTGGTCAAGACCGGCTACTACGCCCAGCACGGCATCACCGTGCACATCGGCGATAAAGCCTCGGCGATCGACCGCACCGCCAAGACCGTGACCTCGGCCCAGGGCCGCAGCCTCCGCTACGACGCCCTGGTCCTGGCCACTGGCAGCTACCCGTTCGTGCCGCCGATCGCCGGCAACGACAGCCGCGGCTGCTTCGTCTACCGCACCATCGACGATCTCGAAGCCATGCGCGCCTGGGCCGGGCGCTGCACCAGCGGTGCGGTGATCGGTGGCGGGCTGCTCGGGCTCGAGGCCGGCAACGCGATCAAGCAGATGGGGCTCAAGACCCACGTCGTCGAGTTCGCGCCGCGCCTGATGGGCGTGCAGGTCGACGAGGGCGGCGGCGCGATCCTGCGCCGCAAGATCGAAGCGCTCGGCGTCAGCGTGCACACCGGCAAGTCGACCAGCGCGGTGGTCGCGCACCCGCCCGAGGACGGCGAGGCCAAGGGCCGCGTGCACAAGCTGACCTTCGCCGATAAGAGCGAGCTGGCCGTCGACATGGTGGTGTTCTCGGCCGGCATCCGTCCGCGCGACGAGCTCGGCAAGCAGGCCGGCCTGACCATGGGCGAGCGCGGCGGCATCACCGTCGACGACCATTGCCGGACCTCGGATCCCGACATCTACGCGATCGGCGAGGTCGCCCTGCACCGCGGGCGCATCTACGGCCTGGTCGCGCCCGGCTACCACATGGCGGCGGTGGCGGTCGACGCGATCAGCGGTTCGGGCGCGACAACCTTCACTGGCTTCGACATGTCGACCAAGCTCAAGCTGCTCGGCGTCGAGGTCGGCAGCTTCGGCGACGCGCACGGGTCCACGCCGGGCTGCCACAGCGTCGGCTTCGCCGATTCGCGCAGCGAGGTCTACAAGAAGCTGGTGCTCTCCGCCGATCGCACCCGCCTGATCGGCGGGGTGCTGGTCGGCGACACCGCGAGCTACGGGACCCTGCACCAGCTGATGCTCAACGGCGTGGCGATGCCGCCGACGCCCGAGGACCTGATCCTGCCCGCGCGCGACGGCGCCAAGCCCGCCGGCATGGGGCCCGAGCACCTGCCCGACGCGGCGACGATCTGCTCGTGCCACAACGTCAGCAAGGGCGCGATCTGCGCCGCGATCGGCGAGGGCAAGCTGAGCGAGGTCGGGCAGATCAAGTCCTGCACCAAGGCCGGCACCGGCTGCGGTTCGTGCGTGACCCTGCTCAAGGACATCCTGCGCCACGAGCTCAAGCAGGCCGGCGTCGAGGTGAAGAACCACGTGTGCGAGCACTTCGCGCACTCGCGCCAGGAGCTCTTCCACCTCGTGCGCGTGCACGGGATCCGCACCTTCGCCGATCTGCTCGCCCGCCACGGCAGCGGCCTGGGCTGCGAGATCTGCAAGCCGGCGGTGGGCTCGATCCTCGCCGCCTGCTGGAACGATCACGTGCTCGACAAGGCGCACGCGCCGCTCCAGGACACCAACGACCGCTTCCTCGCCAACCTCCAGCGCGACGGAACCTATTCGGTGGTGCCGCGCGTGCCCGGCGGCGAGATCACCCCGGACCGCCTGCTGACCATCGGCCGGGTCGCCAAGAAATGGAACCTCTACACCAAGATCACGGGCGGCCAGCGCATCGACCTGTTCGGCGCCAAGCTCGAGGAGCTGCCGCCGATCTGGTCCGAGCTGATCGCCGCCGGCTTCGAATCCGGCCACGCCTACGGCAAGGCGCTGCGCACGGTCAAGTCGTGCGTCGGATCGACCTGGTGCCGTTACGGCGTGCAGGATTCGGTGCAGCTCGCCATCGACATCGAGAACCGCTACAAGGGCCTGCGCAGCCCGCACAAGCTCAAGTCCGCGGTATCGGGCTGCGCGCGCGAGTGCGCCGAGGCCCAGGGCAAGGACTTCGGCATCATCGCCACCGAGAAGGGCTGGAACCTCTATGTCTGCGGCAACGGCGGTATGAAGCCGCAGCACGCGCAGCTGCTCGCGAGCGATCTCGGCACGCGGGAGCTGGTCGCGCTGATCGACCGCTTCCTGATGTTCTACGTCAGGACGGCCGACCGCCTGGAGCGCACGGCGACCTGGTTCAACAAGCTCGAGGGCGGCATGGCCTACCTCAAGCACGTGCTGATCGACGACAGCCTCGGCATCGCAGGCGAACTCGAATCCGACATGCAGCGCATCGTCGACGCCTACC
>JACDEC010000428.1:611-3570 GCA_013816645.1 Planctomycetota bacterium | reverse complement strand
GTGCTGTACTCGTCCGAGATGGGCGTGCTCGACTACCCCGCCGAGAAGATCATCCGCAAGGGTCGCCTGGCGCCGGGCAAGATGCTGGTCATCGACACCGTCAAGGGCGTGTTCCTCGACGACAAGGAGATCAAGGACGGCCTCGCCGCGGCCCACGACTACGCCGATTGGATCGACGACTACAAGATCACCCTCGACCAGCTGCCCGCCCCGGCCCAGCCGCCGCAGCCCAAGCACGAGCAGCTGCGCCAGCAGCAGCAGGCGTTCGGCTACACCGTCGAGGACCTCAAGGTGATCCTCGCGCCGATGGCAGTCGACGGCCAGGAGGCGGTCGGCTCGATGGGCGACGACACCCCGGTGGCGGTGCTCTCGAACAAGGCCAAGCCGCTCTACAACTACTTCAAGCAGCTGTTCGCCCAGGTCACCAACCCGCCGATCGACCCGATCCGCGAGGAAGTGGTGATGTCGCTGACCCAGTACGTCGGCCAGGCGCGCAACATCCTCGAGCCCGGCCCGGATCACTGCCGGATGCTGGAACTCGACCAGCCGATCCTGCGCGACCACGAGCTCGAGCAGCTGCGCCAGGCCGACGTGCCCGGCTTCCGCGGCACCACCCTGTCCACGCTGTTCCCGGCGAACGCCGGCCCCGCGGCGCTCGAGCAGCGGCTCGAGGAGCTGTTCGTCGAGGCCGAACGCGCGATCGATGCCGGCTTCACGCTGCTGGTGCTGTCCGACCGCGGGGTCAACGCCGAGAGCGCGCCGATCCCGGCGCTGCTCGCGACCTCGGCGATCCACCACCACCTGATCCGCGCGCGCAAGCGCACCCAGTGCTCGCTGATCGTCGAGACCGGCGAACCGCGCGAGGTCCACCACTTCGCCCTGCTCGTCGGCTACGGCGCCACCGCGATCAACCCCTATCTCGCGTTCGACTCGATCTACGACCTGGTCGAGGCCGGCGTGCTGCCCGCGCTCGACGGCAACCGCGCCGCCGAAGAGGACCACGACGCCGGCTACGTCTACTCGAAGAACTTCATCAAGGCGGTCGGCAAGGGCCTGCTCAAAGTCTTCTCGAAGATGGGCATCTCGACCCTGCAGAGCTACTGCTCGGCGCAGATCTTCGAAGCCGTCGGCCTGTCGACCGCGTGCGTGCGCAAGTACTTCACCGGCACCGCCACCCGCATCGAGGGCGCCGGCGTCGCCGACATCGCCCGCGAAACCCTGGCCAAGCACCGCGTGGCCTTCGCGCCGCTGATCGACAAGAACCGCGACCTCGACCGCGGCGGCTACTACGCCTGGCGGCGCGACGGCGAATTCCACCTGATGAACCCCGAGGTCATCGCGCTGCTCCAGCACAGCGTGCGCGCCGCGGATCGTTCGACCTTCAAGCGCTACACCAAGCTGGTCGACGACCAGAGCCGCAACCTGTGCACGCTGCGCGGCCTGTTCAAGTTCAAGGAGACTACCGCCATCCCGATCGAGCAGGTCGAGTCGGTGGAGAGCCTGTTCAAGCGCTTCTGCACCGGCGCGATGTCGCTGGGTTCGATCGCCAGCGAGGCGCACGAGACCCTGGCCATCGCCATGAACCGCATCGGCGGTCGTTCCAACACCGGCGAGGGCGGCGAGGACTATCGCCGCTTCGAGCGCGAGCCCAACGGCGACTGGCGCCGCTCGGCGATCAAGCAGGTGGCGTCGGGTCGCTTCGGCGTCACCCCGCACTACCTGGTCAACGCCGCGGAACTGCAGATCAAGATGGCCCAAGGCGCCAAGCCCGGCGAGGGCGGGCAGCTGCCCGGCCACAAGGTCAGCGAGTACATCGGCTGGCTGCGCCACAGCGTGCCCGGCGTGACCCTGATCTCGCCGCCGCCGCACCACGACATCTATTCGATCGAAGACCTCGCCCAGCTGATCTACGACCTCAAGAACGCCAACCCCGAGGCCAATGTCTCGGTCAAGCTGGTCTCCGAGGTCGGCGTCGGCACGGTCGCGGCGGGCGTGGCCAAGGCGCACGCCGACCTGGTCACGATCTCGGGCTGCGAAGGCGGCACCGGCGCCTCGCCGGTGTCGTCGATCAAGCACGCCGGCATCCCCTGGGAACTGGGCGTCGCCGAGACCCACCAGACCCTGGTGCTCAATGACCTGCGCGGCCGCATCAAGGTGCAGACCGACGGCCTGCTGCGCACTGGCCGCGACGTGGTGATCGCGGCGATGCTCGGCGCCGAAGAGTTCGGCTTCGCCACCGTCGCGTTGGTCACGGTCGGTTGCATCATGATGCGCAAGTGCCACCTCAACACCTGCCCGGTCGGCATCGCGACCCAGGACGAGGCGCTGCGCAAGAAGTACAACGGCAAGGCCGAGCACGTCGTCAACTTCTTCACCTTCCTCGCCGAGGAGACCCGCGAGCACCTCGCCAAGCTCGGCGTGCGTTCGATCGACGAGCTGGTCGGCCGCACCGAGCTGCTCGAGATGAACGACGCGATCAGGCACTGGAAGTCCCAGGGCCTCGACTACGCGAAGATGCTGGCCAAGCCCCAGGTCGGCCCGGCGGTCAAGACCCGCTGCTGCGTCAGCCAGGACCACGGCCTGGAGAAGGTGCTCGACCGCAAGCTGATCGAGCTCGCCAAGCCGGCGCTCGAGCACAAGCAGGCGGTGGTCATCGACCTGCCGATCCGCAACAGCGATCGCACGGCCTGCACCATGCTCTCGGGCCGGATCGCCAAGGCGCACGGCCGCGACGGCCTGCCCGCGGGCACCATCCGCATCAACCTGACCGGCGCCGCCGGCCAAAGCCTGGGCGCGTTCCTCGCCGAGGGCATCGACGTCACACTCACCGGCGAGGCCAACGACTACGTCGGCAAGGGCATGTCCGGCGGCAGCATCGTGGTCCGTCCCGATCCCAAGGTCCCCTACCGCTGGGACGAGAACTCGATCGTCGGCAACACCGTGCTCTACGGCGCGACCG
>JACDEC010000428.1:0-601 GCA_013816645.1 Planctomycetota bacterium | reverse complement strand
ACGTTGGGAAGGGCATGGGCGGTGGGCGGATCGTCGTTCGGCCTCCGGCCGGGGACGCCGGGGACCCGGTGCTGATCGGCAACACCGTGCTCTACGGCGCGACCGGCGGCGAGTGCTTCTTCGCCGGCGCGGCCGGCGAGCGCTTCGCGGTGCGCAACTCCGGCGCCAAGGCGGTGATCGAGTCGGTGGGCGACCACGGCTGCGAGTACATGACCGGCGGCGTGGTGGTGGTGCTCGGCGCCACCGGGCGCAACTTCGCGGCCGGCATGTCCGGCGGCATCGCCTACGTGCTCGACCAGGACCGCAAGTTCAGCCACCGCTGCAACACCGGCATGGTCGACCTCGAGCAGCTCGCCGAAGCCGACGACCTCGCCGAACTCAAGCGCCTGGTCGAGGCACACGCCCAGCGCACCGGATCGCCCAAGGCCAAGGAGCTGCTGGCGAACTGGAAGGCCTCGACCAAGAAGTTCGTCAAGGTCTTCCCGCGCGAGTACCGCCGCGTGCTGCTGCAGCGCAAGGAGCGCGAAGAGACCACGCGGCGCGAACGCGAGGCGACGCGTGCGTGAGATCCACAGAGTGCGACGTGCGACGTGCGAAGTGC
>JACDEC010000045.1 GCA_013816645.1 Planctomycetota bacterium | reverse complement strand
ACATAGCGTCGCCCGGCGCTGTCGCGCACCGGGAACTTGATCACCAGCCACGACCGCGGCTTGCTGCCATCGTAGGCCGGGACCACCTCGATCGACTCGTGGACCTGGTCGGTGCGAAGGACCAGCGCATCCTTCTCGGCGAGTCGCGCGGCCACCGCCGGCGGGAACAGGTCGTGCAGCGCCTTGCCGCGCAGTTCGTCCATCGAAATGCCGAACTGCTGGAGGTAGCGGCCATTGGCGTAGACGAAGCGGCTTTCGGCGTCCTTGAGAAACGCGATGAGCGGGCTGTGGTCCATGAACGCCTGGAAGCGCGCCTCGCTCTCGCGCAGCGCCTGCTCGGCGCGGCGCTTCTCGCTGGTGTCGGCGATGAACACGAGCACCGCGGCGCCGTCCTCGAGGTCGATGTGCGCCGAGTTGACGTGGCAGGGGAAGATCTCGCCGGTGCGGCGCAGCCCGAGCACGTCGTAGGAATCGGCCAAGGACTCGTTGCGTTCCCGCTTGGCAAGGCGTTCGGCTGCATGGGCCCGCTGCTCCGGGACGACCCGCTCGATCAGCGGGGTCCCGACCAGTTCGCTCGCTGAGGTGAATCCGAAGATGCGCACGTAAGCGGGATTCACGTAGAGCAGCAGGCCGCCCCGGGCGATGAGCACGCCGAGCGGCGAGGCATCGAAGGCGGCGCGCAGCCGCGCCTCGTTGCGGCGCAGCGTGTTCTGGATGCGCACGCGCTCGGTGATATCGGTGGCCACCAGCACCAGTTCGACGACCACCCCGGCACGGGCCAGCGGCACCAGTCGGGTCTCGTACCAGGCGGTCGTGCCGTTGGCGCCCTGGCCTTCGACCTCGATGACCTCGGGCTGGCCGGTGGCGAAGGCGCGGCGATAAGCGCGCTCGGTGGCTTCACGGACGTGGGGCGAGAGGTAATCGAGGGCGGGAGTGCCGATCACACGGTCGAGCGAGAATCCTTCCACGACCCGATTCATGCTGCGGATGCGCAGGTCGGCATCGAGGGTGATGACCGTCGCGCCGGAATTTTCGGTGAGGGCGCGCCAATGCTGTTCCGCATCGCGCAGCGCCGCCTCGGTGCGCTGGCGAGCCCAGGTGCTGACCAGGATCTCGCCGATGGTGCCGAGCAGGGCGGCGTCTTCGTCGTTCCATGCACGGCAGGAGCGCACGGCGTCGAATCCGATGAAGCCGACTGGCTGCCCGGACTCGACGATGGGTGCGATGACGACGCTGCGCACGCCCTGGGATTCGAGCAGTGCCCGTTCGGCCGCCGCCTCGGGCGGCAGGTCGACCGTGGCCAATCCCATGGCGCGCAGTTCGCGGATCCTGGCCGCGAACCAGGGCAGTCCGGCATCGAGATCGAGGCCCTGCAGCGAATCGCGCATGGCGGTTATGCCGTCAGCGCACCATTCATGGGTGTTGTCAGCGATTCGACCGCCCAGCCGCATGCGGAAGACGTAGCTGCGATCGGCGCCAGCCAGCGTCCCGATGCGCCGCAGAGCCTCGGCCACCGCGGCGTCGATCTCGTCGCAACGCAGGGTGATGAAGCGCACGGCGATCGCGGCGACCGCGTGCTCGAGGTCGAGCCGGCGACGGAGGTCATCGATGACGCGATCGTTCATGCGCTCCGGTCGGGTGTACCACGACGGTCGTACCCGAAGCGGGACACGGGCGCCAGTGCCGTGCCCAGGCTGCAGCGGACTGGGGCCCCAGCTATGGTTCCAACGGTCCCGGGCGCGAGTTGCCGGTGATCCCGCCGACCATCGCGACCGACTTCTTGCGCAGGCGCATGTTGACCACCTCGACCACCAGCGAGAAGGCCATGGCGAAGTAGATGTAGCCCTTGTTGACGTGCTGACCGAAGCCCTCGGCCACCAGCATCACGCCGATCAGGATCAGGAACGACAAGGCGAGGATCTTGATGGTGGGATGGCGCTCGACGAACGCGCCGATGCGACCGGCGAACACCATCATGACGATGATCGCCACGATCACCGCGGCGATCATGATGCGCACATCCTTGACCATGCCCACGGCGGTGATCACCGAGTCCAAGGAGAATACCAGGTCGATGATGATGATCTGGATGATGATCGAGACGAAGTTCGCCGGCTTGACGGCGGCGCCGCCGCCGTCCTCGGCGTGCTCGAGCTTGGCGTGGATCTCATGGGTCGACTTGCCGATCAGGAACAGGCCGCCGAGAATCAGGATCAGGTCCTTGCCCGAGATGCCCTGAGATTCGACGCCGAGGATCGCCGGGGTCGAGAACAGGTCGGCGGTGAGGCGCATCACCCAGGAGATGCCGAGCAGCAGGCCGATGCGCGCGCCCATCGCCAGGCCCAGGCCGATGAAGCGGGCCCGCGGGCGGTCCTTCTCGGGCAGCTTGCCGGTGAGGATCGCGAGGAAGATGACGTTATCGATGCCGAGGACGATCTCGAGGGCGGTCAAAGTCAGCAGGGCGATGACGTTTGGGCCGGTGAACAGGTCTTCCATGTGCTCTCCGCGCACACCAGTACGAGATCACCCGCGGGCGCGCAAGCGCCCGCGGGTGATATTGAGTCCAGAAACGGGTCGCGGTCTACTGCTTTTCGAGTTCCGCGCCCTGCGCGGTCCAACCCTTGAGGCCGCCGCTGTAGTGCTTGACGTTGGCGTAGCCGAGGGCGCTCGCGGCTTCGGCTGCCTCCTTGTAGGCGCCGCACTGCGGGCCGCCGCAGTAGGCGACGACCAGCGCCTGCTTGTCGGCGGGCAGTGCGCTCTTCAGGTCGGCCTTGCCGGCGGTGTAATCGATGGCCCCGGGGAGGTGACCCTTCTTGTAGGATTCGCTGCCGTTGGCGTCGAGCAGGACCACCTGCTTGGCCTTGATCGCGGCGACCAGCTCCTCGTGCGAGATGTCGGGAACCGCTTTGGCCGCATCGCTGGCGCCGCAACCGGCGTTGGCGAAGCAGACGATCAGCGCGCAGCAGGTCATGAGCAGGGACAGGAACTTCATGAGGTCATCATCCTTTGGGGGTGAGCGAACGTGGTACGAGGAGGTTACGGGCGCTGAAGCGGCGTGTTTGCCGGCTGCAACGGCGCGACCGGCGCCGCCTCGCTGGGCTTGGCCGCCAATGACACTGTCACCCGGACGGCTGACGGCTCCCAAGTCACCCACGGGGGCGCAAGCAGGCTGACCGCGACCTCCTCGGTCTTGTTGAGATCGAAGCTGCGGCGCAGGTTCACGTAGGCGGTCAGGCTATCGGGCCCAAGACCCGCCATGAGGTTGCGCGGTCCGCGCACCGCCATGACCACCTGCTGCTGGCCGAGTTCGACCTGGAAGCGGCGGTGGAAATCGGGCGGGACCAGGACGTGCAGCGGGAGGCTGACCAGTTGGCGGGGAGCATCGAGCGGCTTGAGGGTGAGTTGGGCGTAGGCGGGCTTGGCGAGGCGCAGGGAAGTCGGCAGCGCCGGGGTGAGCTGGATGCGCCGCGTCTCCGGCTTCTCGATCTGGGTGTCGAAACGACCGAGCGACACCGGCTGGAAGCGGACCTTGCCGCCGTGGCGGTCGATCTCATCGAGCGCGCCGAGCGGTCCCTCTACCCGCGCCTGCCCCTCCTCGAGAGCCAGCGACGGCTCAATGCCGGGCGGGACGTCGATGAGCTGCGGCGGCTCGACCCAGATGTCGACGATCGCGATCTTGCCGAAGGTGACGGTGATCCCGTCGCGCGCCACGGTGTCGGGCGTGGTGCGTTGGATGCGCGCGTCGCCGTCCAGCCCGAGCACCTGGTTGGTGATCGGGAACACCTGCTTGTTCGCTTGCAGCGCGGTGGTGCTGATCTCGAGGCGTGGCGCCAGGCCGCGCTTCTCGAGCCGCGCGAGCACGTTCATCGGCCCGTCGACCACGATCTCGAATTCTCCCGGCGCGATGCTGCTGATCCGGTATTCGGGCGGCAGGCCGAGCACGGCGCCGTCGCCGACCTTGACCACCACGGTCTTCTCGACGCGCGCCTGGCCGCTGGTGTAGAACCACAGCGCGACCGCCAGGAACAGCGCGACCAGCTTGACCTGCCAATGGACGAGCAACGGCTTCATGCGTGCCTGGTCTTTCCCCGCGCCTGGGCGGCGAACACCCGGCCGAGCAGGATCTCGAGGTCCTGGCGGTTGAGCCCGCGCAGGAGCTTGCCGCGGTCGGCGACGCTGATCGTTCCGGTCTCCTCCGAGACCAGGATCGCCAGGGCGTCGGTGTCCTCGCTGATGCCGATGCCGGCGCGATGGCGGGTTCCCGGCAGGTGCTTGTACTCGATGTTCTCGGTCAGCGGCAGGATCACGCCCGCGGCCGAGATGCGGCCGCCGCGGATGATCATCGCGCCGTCGTGCAGCGGGGTGTCCTTCCAGAACAGCGTCGCCACCGACTTCGCGGTGATCTCGCAGTCGAGCGGGCTGTTGTTGACGTAGTCGTCGAGCCGATCGTTGCGCTCGATGACGATCAGCGCCCCGATCCGCCGGTCGCTCATGTAGGCGACGGCGTCGATGAGGTGGCCGATGATGTTGGCGTTGGCGCTGAGATCCTGGGTCGGGAAGAGCGCGCCCATGCGGGTGAACAGCCGGCGCAGTTCGGGCTGGAACACCACGCAGAGCACGATCGCGCTCAGCCCGACGGCGGCCTGGAGCAGCCAGAGGATGGCGTTGAGCTGCGCGACGCGGGCGATGATCGCGGCGAGCACCACGCCGGCGAGCACCAGCGACAGGCCGCGCAGCTTGCCACCCGCGCTGATCCGCTCGAAGGCGAGCAGGACGTAGTAGAGCAGCGTCCACAACAGCGCGATTTCGATCGCCGAACGGGCGTAGAATCCGAGCGTCGACCAATCGACATCCTGCGACCAGTTCACGACGGATCCCCCGCCAGTGCGCCGACCAGCCTGGTGGCGGCGGCGGCGCCGGCGACGTCGTGCACGCGCAGCAACGAACAATGCCGGGCGAGCAGTCCGTGCAGCGCATGCGACAGGCAGTCGCGGGAAGCCGCGGGCAGCGCGGACCCCGCGACGGTGGCGAGGAACGACTTGCGGCTGATCCCGACCAGCAGCGGACGGTCGAACGCCTCGGCGAGGCGCGGCAGCGCGCGCAGCAGGGCGAGGTTGTGCGCGGCTGTCTTGCCGAAGCCGATGCCGGGATCGAGCACGATCGCCTCGGTGGCGATGCCCGCGCGCACCGCCGCAGCCATGCGCGCAGTCAGGTAGGCGATGACCTCGTCGACCACGTCGGCGTAGCGCGGCGCGACCTGCATGGTCGCCGGCGCGCCCTGCATGTGCATGAGCACCACCGGAGATCCGCGCTCGGCGAGCAGCGGGAACATCCCGGGATCGCCGCCCGCGCTGATGTCGTTGACCATCGCCGCACCAGCGTCCAGCGCAGCGCGCGCCACCGCCGGCTTGGTGGTGTCGATGCTCACGGGGACCCCGAGTCCGCGGATCGCCGCGATAACCGGGATGGCGCGGGTCAGTTCCTGATCCTGGCTCACCGCGGCGGCCCCGGGGCGGGAGCTCTCGCCGCCGACGTCGAGCCAGGCGGCGCCTTCCGCGATCAGGCGCAGCGCCGTCGCGCGGGCATCCGCGGGGCGCAGATTCTCGCCACCGTCCGAGAAGCTGTCCGGCGTGACGTTGATCACGCCGATCAGTTCGGCCGGGCGGCGCAAGGTCAGCCCGCGCCGTGCATCGACCGTCCAATTGCGTACCGGCGGAGCCGGCGCGACGAGATCTGCTGACACCATCACCCGTGCGATGATGCGGCGGGACGGCCTGGATCAAGACGTGGTGCCAGCATGAGAGACGGATGAGATGGGCCGGACGGCAAACCGTCCGGAAGTCCGGAAGTCCGGAAGTCCGGAAGTCCGGAAGTCCGGAAGTCCGGAAGTCCGGAAGTCTCTCGGGATCGGATAAATCCGGCGCGTTCAGGACCGATATCGTTTGGGCGGCTGTTCGCATCGAGGGCTCTCGATCACGCGCCTTCGACTTCCGGACTTCCGGACCTCCGGACTGCCCTCCCCCGCCTCACTTCGCCTGCTGCCAGCACAGCGAGCCGCCATCGCCAGCTTCATCGACGAAGACGTAGATGACCCCGCCGTCGCCGAGCTTGAAGTCGACGAGCTCGCCGGCGAGCCGGTGGTGGAAGCGCTGGGGGCGCCCGACCAGGTGCTCGACATCGAGCGGCGCATTGGCCCACAACGGGTAGCCGCCGACCTTGGAACAGTCGCAGCCGAGTTCGTCCACCAGGTCGACCCAGGCGTCCGAAGCCGCCATATCGAGCCCGGTCGGGTCGACGTCGAGGTCGACCGGCTCCTCGATGGGGTCGCCGTACATCACCTTGACCCCCTTCCAATCGCCCGGGCACACGCCGTTGATGACCGACAGGCCGATGCCGAGCTTGGACACGATCACGACCAGATTGTCGCCCTTGTGGGGGAGGTAGTCGAAGCTCTCGATGGGGTCCGAACGGTCCATGAAGGCGAGCACCAGATGGTCCGAACCAGGGGCGAGCGGCAGTGCCGACACCAACGCCATGGTCTTGCCGGTGCGCTGGCCGCGCGGGTGTTTGAATCCCATCTTGACGTGCCCGCCGATCTGACCGATGGCCAGCGGCGGGGTGGGGGCACGGACAAGGGGCTGGCTGTTCATGGGCACCGGGGCGCGGCATCATGGCGTTGCCGCAGCCAGGGGCAACCCGAGCAAATGCCAGATCGGGGCGGTCAGGGCGGCGCTGCCCAAACAAGGAATGCCCAAAACGGAGTGGGAAAACCTGCTACTGCTGCGCATAATCGGATTCCGTGCTCTCCCGCATGCTCGTCCGCATCCGCGACTTCTCCCGCAACCCCCAGGATCTGGTGACGCACGACGATCTCGCGGCGTTTCTGCAGGTGGATCTCGGCGTCGACCTGGACACCAGTGAACGGCTGATCGCCTGGCTGCTGGTGGAGCAGTACCTCGTCGAGCGGACCTCGTCCTACTACGATGGCGATCGTGGGGAGGTCGTCGTCCAGCTCCATTATCGTCATGGTGCCGGCTTCCGACGCACTCCGCCCTCCCAGCCCACTGAACCCGCGGCGCCCGCGCACGAGATCGCCGAACTGCAGGACGTGGTACTTCCGCACTCGTGATACATGCCCGCGCGAGCGTCCGGCGGCCGCCCCGCCTCGCCTCGCCTCGCCTCGCCAAGGGCTCAGGCCAGGACATTCCAACGTCGGTAGAGGCTCAGTCCATCGCAACGGCGGAGTGCAGAGTTCAGCTGATAGAATCAACGGTCCGGAGGCCCCCATGAGCGAAACGCTGACGTATCATGTATTCCCGAATGACAGCACCGGTGGCTGGACGGTGTCGCGAGAGACCCATGCCGAACCACTCGCTGATTTCGCGTCCCTCGAAGACGCGCTGACTTTCGCGCGCAGGGAATGCCAACGCTTCGGCATGGCCGACCTCGTGGTCCATGATGCCGCCGGCAACATCGAGCGGACCGAACAGGCGATCATGCCGCGCCATGGCTGAACTGCGCGGGCTCAATCGGTGATGCTCCGCTCGGGAATCGCCAGATCTCCCTGAGCAGTCGCCACGCACTGCCGCACTCCGACCGATGCGGTCGCGTTTTCCATGGCCAGACGCCGGCCGTCGCCAGACTGTCCCGGCGAGGTGCACCCATGCCTGGCAACACGCGACCGAACCGTCTTCCCCGACGCCTGGCCCACCTCGCCGTGGCGATGCTGCCGGCGCTGGCCCTCGCGGCCGAGCCAGTGGCGCCGGTGGTTGACTCGGCACCGGATCCGAGTGTCGCAGTGGTCGCCGAGGGCGCCTATCTCTACCGGCAACGTGACCTCGACGCCCTGGTAATGATCGCTGTCCGCCACTCGCGCCAGAAGCCGACCCGCGACGACGAGCAGCAGTTGCGCGTGGCGATCACCCAGGCATTGACGGCGCGCGAGCCGCTGGTCGCCGCGTTGGCCCGTCTGCCCGCTTCGCTCCACGGCAAGGCGCGCGATGCGCTGCTGCTCGATCTGCTCGATTACCAGGCCGACCCGATGCCCGCGCGACCACTGGCTCCCCAGACCGCCCCGGAACAGGGTGAGAAGACCGCACCGGCGCCGATCGCGAACCTTCCAGCTGAGCCGGCCAAACCTGCGTCGGCAACCCCGCCAGCGACGCCGGCCGCTACGCCTGGGCCAGTGATGGTGCGTCTGCCACCGCTGACCCTGGTTCGGTCGATCGAGGGCGTCGGACGCCGCCAACTCACCCTGGGATTGGCGCTCTACTTCGCCAATGCCGAACAGAGCAAGCGCTTCGAAGACCAGGCGCCGCTCATCCAGGACGCGATCCTCGGCCAGGTCCATCAGTTGCCGGCGAAGGAATTCGCCGAACCCAACCAACTCGCCCTCAAGGAAGCGCTGATCAAGGCGATCCAGGGCAGAGTCGCCAACTTCCCCGCCGACGGCCTGCTCATCCCGCAGCTCGAGGCCGGTGCGGCAGAGGATGCCGAGGGGAAATCCAAGTAATCAGAGCTGTGGCGACGGCCGAAGCACAGCTACTTCGGGTCCATCCCCATCGCCGCCTTCAGCTGGGCGCTGATCGACAGCCTCCGCCGCCATTTGCCGAGCGGCGCGTAGCGCGGCGATCCGCCAGCTTCGACCAGCGCGCAGTCCTCGACCAGGTCCGCGGCCTTGCCGTAGCGTTCCGCGGGATCGGGCGAGACGCTGTGGGCGAGGATCGCGGCCAAGCACGATGAGCGCTGGTCGTTGCGGTCGATGCAGCGTTCGAGCACCTCGAGGTAGTCGTCCGCGGTGGGAGCGGTTCCGGCGAGGGCGAAGAGCAGGGTGACGCCGAGCGCGTAGATGTCGGTGCCGGGCGAGGCCGGGCGGCCTTCGATCTGCTCGGGAGCCAGGTAGCCTGGCGTGCCGACCACGATCTTGTCGGTCTCGACCTCGCGCAAGCTGCGCGCCACGCTGAAGTCGGTGATGCGCGCGAGCCCGTCATCCTCGATCAGGATGTTGCCCGGCTTGATGTCTCGGTGCACGTAGCCGGCGGCGTGGATGGCCTGCAGGCCGAGCGCGCATTCGCGGGCCAGGCGCAACACCCGGATGAAGGGCAGGGCGCCATGGCGGTCGATGGAGTTGCCGAGATCGCCGTTCGACACCAGCCGCAGCGCCATGTAGGGCACGTCGATGAGCATCTCGCCGGCGCGGGCGAAACCGGCGTCGTAGATCGGCAGCACGTGCATGTGCTCGATGCCGCTCTGGATGCGCGCCTCGTTGAGGAACAGCTCGGTCATCTGCGACACATTCATGCCGCTGCGCTGGAATCCCTTGGGATTGAAGGTCTTCACCGCGACGCGGCGGCCGAGCGTCCGGTGCTCGGCTTCGAGCACGACGCCGGTCGCGCCTTCCGAGATGATGCGCAGCAGCCGGAACGGCCCGAAGATCTTGCGCGCCTCGGCGACGGGGTCATGGCTGCCGCTCTCACCCACGGGACACCCCGTGGCACCCGACCAGGCGAAAGCCAAGGCAGCGGACGTCGGCGGTGGTGGTCGAGAGACACGACATGTTCATACGGTTTCCGGCAGCGACGAAGTCAGGGCGCCGACATATGCTACCCTCGGTCACCCCGCCTTCGCAAGAGCGCACCTCGCGGCAGCAGTCCGCAGGCGACGTGGCCCGGTGCAGGTGTTGCAGCCATCGGTCTGCCCGACGGCCAGCCGACCCGTGATGGAACAACTGGAGCGTCTCTGCCCCCCTGGTTCGGGATCAGCGTCCTGCTGGCTCGAGCTCGCGCTGCGCAGCGTCCTCGATCGGCGCTTCGACCGGGACCATCCCCGGTTCGATCAACGCAGCCGGATTCCAGGTCCGCGGAGCGAGGATCGCCCCGAGCACGTCCGGCTCCTCCATCGACCGTTCCAGCCGCGGCAGGCGCAAGCCGTCGCGGTAGGGCAGGACCAGCTGCGTCCATTCCCCGCCGCGCTTGAGCCGGCAGACGACCCCGCCCTGGGCCGTGCTGGCGACGATCGCGCGGGCCCAGGCGTGGGCGACGGTCTTGAGTTCGTGGCCGCCGACCGAATGGATGAAATCGCCTGACTCCAGCCCAGCGAGGTCCGCGGGACTCCCGGGGTCGACCTCGCGCACGTGACCGGCCCAGGCCACCACGCCGAGCGCGCTGCGCACCTGCTGCGGACCGACGCGCGCGAGCAGCGCGTCATCGGGATCGACGACCGCATCGGTGCGCAGGCGCCAGCCGTTGCCGGCGAGGAAGCCGGTGTCCAAGGTGCCCGTAGTGTCGATCCAACGGCGCACGCGCGCGCTCCAATCGACCTCGGCGACGGCGGTCAGGGCAGCGATCAGCTCGGCTTCGCTGAATCCCCCGGCCTTCGCCGCCGGTCCGAAGAATGCGCGGCACAGGTCATCGAGGCTGCGCGCCCCGCCGCTGCGCTGGCGGATGGCGAGATCGGCGGCCAGCCAGAACACCGCGCCTTCGATGTAGTAGTCCTGGCCGCGGCGCAGGTCCTGGTGGCTGCGGGAATAGGCCCGCAGCTGCCACGAGCAGCGGCAGGTGTCGCGGACGCTGCGCCACTGCCGGCCCGGCATGGTGGCCAGGCTGTCCATCCACTCGGCGAGCTGATCGCGCCAGGCGGCGGGGGTGTTCAATCCGGAGCGCGCGGCGAGCACGGTGCCGAGGTATTCGGTGAGTCCTTCGTAGATCCACAGGCCGTCGAGATCGGGATCGCTGCGGAAGTCGCCGGTGAGCATCCCCGCGGGGCGGCGATGCTTGCCGACCCACGAATGCACGTACTCGTGCGGGATGAGCTCGAGGTACCAGGATTTCGCGGCGTCGAAGTCGCGCAGGGTGCCGGTGTCGATCCCGTTGAGCGAGCAATGGCCGTGCTCGAGTCCGATCCCCGGGCTGCCGGCGAGCAGCAGCGCGTGGTAGCGGTCGTAGAACGCCCCGCCGAACAGCGCGTAGGCCTCGCTGGGCAGGCGGCGCAGGCCGGTCATCCAGCGCTCGTCGCAGGGCCAGGCGTCGGCGTCCTGGATCAGGATCTCGAGATCCATCGGCGGCCCGTCCGGCCCACCGGGATGCAACGGTACGCGCTGCACGCGGGGCCCGGCGATGATCGGACGATCGACCAGCTCGGCGATCGACAACGCCGCGAAACGCGGCGCATCGCCGGGTTCGGCCTCGAGCGCACCTGCCCACGTCCAGCCGTCGGGCAGGCGCGCCGCCGCGGTGATCGACCAGGTCGCCAGGTCGGCCTGCTCGGGGACGAGCAGGCAGCAGTTCCAGTTGAGCACCGCGTGCTCGGGTCCGCCCTGCACGTCGACGCCCTCGGAATTCTCGTCGGGCTGGTTGGCGATGTAGGTGAGGTCGATGAGCAGCGCCTCGACGCCGTCGGGCACCGTCACGTGGAACCGCCAGGGATCGCGGCGATCGCGCTCCCAGGCCACCGTCACGCCGGCGGCGGTGTGCATCGCCACGCCACCGAGGTTGCGTACCGGGCCCGAAGGCGCGTGCACGCCGGGCACCCAGCGCGGATAGTCCAGGATGAGCGCGCCGGGCCGGACGGGCACGGCCTGGCGCGCGTGCAGCAATCCGGTCGTGGGGAGTTCGCGCAGATCGCAGGCCAGGCGCAATTCGCCAGCGACCACCCCCGCCAGCAGGTCGTCGGCCCAGGCGAATCGCTCGGCATCCGCGGCCTGGGCCGTCGCAACGCTGAACATCACGACGATCACGGCGATGATGCGCATCGAGATCCCCTCGCACTGGTATGCAGGCGCGCCCGGTCGGGCAAGCGGTGACAGCGACGGGGTTCAGGGGCCGGGGGCCGGCGAACACCGTGCTCACCGCTCACTGTCCGCGCGCGCGAAGCACACGCTCGATCTACCGTGTGCTCGAGCCGGGGGGGGGGGGG
>JACDEC010000427.1 GCA_013816645.1 Planctomycetota bacterium | reverse complement strand
GGCGCGTCCTGAGGGTTTTTCTGATCCCGCCTCGCCGGCCCCGATCGGGTCAGCCGAGGCGGGCGAACAGCGTCGCGATGACCGTGGCGACGACCGTCGTCGTGGCCGCGAGCGCGGCCGCGGTGGTCGCGAAGGCGGTCGCGATGGCCGCGAAGGCGGTCACGATGGCCGCGAAGGTGGCCGCGAAGGCAGTCGCGAAAGCCGCGAACGGCCTCGTGCCGAGGCCCCTGGCAGCCACTACAACCGGGTGACCCCGGCCGACGTCGCGCATCCCTTGCCGCTGGTGAGCCAGGATCCCGACGAGTTGGCGCAGCGCGCCAAGTCCGAGGCGTTCCGCGCGCTTGGTCTCAACGACCAGATCCTCGCGGATCTCGCGGTGATTGGCTGGCAGAATCCCTCGCCGATCCAGCTGGAGGCGATCCCGGTCGCCCTGGCCGGCAAGGACATGATCGGCCAGGCCCAGACCGGCACCGGCAAGACCGCCGCGTTCGTGCTGCCGATCCTGCAACGCCTCTACCAGATCGAGGGCCAGGGCCCGGTGGCGCTGGTGCTCTGCCCGACCCGCGAATTGGCCAAGCAGGTCCATGGCGAGTTCATCAAGATGGCCGGCCACAGCGGCGCCCGCGCGGCGCTGATCTACGGCGGCGTCTCGATGGACGACCAGTTCGACGCCTTGGCGCGCCACCCGCACGTCGTCATCGGCACGCCGGGGCGCATCATCGACCACATGAAGCGGCGCACGCTCGACCTTTCGCGCCTGGCCTTCGCGGTGCTCGACGAGGCCGATCAGATGCTCGACATCGGCTTCTGGCCGGACGTCATGTGGATCATGGGCCACACCCCGCCCAGCCGGCAGACCCTGCTGTTCTCGGCGACTTTCCCCGAGCCGATCAAGCTGATGGCCGAGAAGCACATGAAGGACTCGGTGCACATCCGCATCCAGCCCAAGCAGGTGACGGTCGAACAGGTCGACCAGAAGTACATCGCCATCCAGCACGACAAGAAGACCGCGCTGCTCGCGCACTTCATCGAGACCCAGAAGCCCGATCAGCTCGTGGTCTTCTGCCGCACCAAGCACCAGACCGACCGCGTCGCCGAAGTGCTCAAACGCAAGAACCTGTCGGCGGGCGCCATCCACGGCGACCTGCCCCAGTCCAAGCGCGAGCGCACCCTGCAGCAGTTCCGCAACAAGGAGCTGCAGTGCCTGATCGCGACCAACGTCGCGGCGCGCGGCCTCGACATCCCGACCGTCTCGCACGTCGTGAACTACGATGTTCCTGAGAATCCCGAGGAATACGTGCACCGCATCGGACGCACCGCGCGCAATGGCGCGCCCGGCGTCGCGCGGACCTTCATCACGGCCGAGGACGGGCAGTTCCTGGTCGAGATCGAGAAGCACATCGGCCTGCTCCTCGAGGAGGAGGCGATCGAGGGCTTCACCACCCACGACGAAGCCCGGGGCGAGCCCAAGCGCACCATCGCCGACATGGCTGTCGGCGGCGTTCCCCGTCTCATCAAGCCCCTGGTCGGGGGCATCCGCCTCGGCCGCCGTCGCCGTTAGGAACGCCATGCATCTCCGCTCGACGACCGTCCGCATCCTGTTCGTCGCCATCGCCTGTGCGGGGCTCGGTGCCTGCCGGACCCGCGACTACACCGGCACACGCCAGGCCGGTGAACAGCCGGTCGCCAAGCCCGCGCAGCGGATCGTGATCCCGCCTCCGCCCGCCAAGCACCAGGGGCCGGTCGAGGGCGCCTGGTACATCCCCCGGGCGAAGTGGTCGGTCCAGCCGATCGCGATGAGCAACATCACGCCGATGGGGCGCAAACCGTATCGCATCACCATCCATCACAGCTCCGACATCGCGCTGCCCAATGGCATGCAGGAGTCGGGCGACCCGGTCAAGGTACTGCAGTACATCGAACGCACCCACATGCTCGGCATCGGCAAGAACGAGCCGTTCGCCTGCATCGGCTACCATTACATCATCTCGGCCGATGGATGCGTCTGGGAAGGACGCCCGCTCAAATTCCAGGGCGCGCACTCGACCGGCGACAACAACATCGGCAACATCGGCCTCTGCCTGCTCGGCAACTTCGAACGGCACGCGGTGCCGGCGCCCCAGCGCGCAGCGCTGATCAGCACGCTCGATCGGCTGGTCAAGACCCATGGCATCGCCAAGTCGCGCGAAACCATCGTCGGTCACAAGCACTTCAAGGCCACGGACTGCCCGGGCCGCCACCTCGACCCGATCGTCCGCGCATACGCGGATGGGGGACGCTAGCCAAAGGGGAGGCCGCGCGACGCGCGGTTGACGCCTTGGGGGTCGCTCGTAGTCTGCCCCCCGCACGCATGGATGGCGGAATTGGCAGACGCGCTAGCTTGAGGTGCTAGTGAGGTAACACTCGTCGGGGTTCGAGTCCCCGTCCGTGCACCACCGATAACAGTAGGGTGAGCAAGACCCCGGAGCAATCCGGGGCCTTGTCGTTTGGGTCGTGCTGGAGCCACAGCTGGAGGTGCTCGTCGGTAACCCTCATCGAGGTTCGAGTCCCCGTCCGTGCACCACCGGTAATAGGAGGGTGAGCAAGACCCCGGAGCAATTCGGGGCCTTGTCGTTTTGGTCGTGCGTGCAGCCGTCTGCGTAGGTCGACGCTCGTCGGTTCACGAGCGTCGGGGGTTCGAGCGGGAGCCGCAATTCGAGGCGCTCGTCGGCCACGCTCCGAATGGGCTGCGCTGCAAACTTGCTGCAACCTTGCCCTTTACCCACCAGTCGACTGTCGACATCCGGTATAATCCGTACCCGTACGAGTTCGCATCCAGCGAACGGAAGAGGAGTCGAACATGGCTAAGGAAGACAAGGTCGCTGGCCGCGCCAAACAGATCCGTGGCAAGGGCAACGACATCGCCGGCGCATTGACCGGCAACACCGGTCGTCAGCTGAAGGGCAAGGTCCAGAAGGCCGTCGGCAAGGTGCAGGAGAAGCTGGGCAGCCGTCGGGCCACGCGGTCCCGCACCCGGGTGTGAACTAGGATGCCTGCCGGCGAGGCGGGCGTCCGCGGGTCAGTGCGCTGTTGCTGACCAGGAACCAAGCGGATGACGCGCTGATACCGATCACCGCCGCGGCCCAGGCCGCGGCGGTGTAGGCGTTGGCCAACGACCCCGAGCCGCTGCGCGGCATCCATTTGTTGCCCGCGACCATGGTCACAGCCATGGCTCCGCACACCGCGAGCACGAACAACGAAAAGCTGGCCCATCCCGCGCGCGCTTGGATGCCGCCCGAGCAGGCGCCGCAGCGAAGCTCGAGGTGCGCCGCCAGGTTGTCCAACGGCATAGCTGGCGGGACGAGGGTGGAGCACCCGCACCAAGGGCAGGGGCGGTTGAGTATCCGCAGTGGCATGGATGAGTAAGCATCGGGAATCACGCGGACGCAACTCCGCGTAGCGATCGCGCAGGCCTCTAGTACTACTGTGTTATAAAATGCCTGCTATGTTCCGTCCATGCCGAAAACAGATGCCCGTCTGGGTCGCCTGAATGCGTTCGCCGAGGCGATGGCTGCTTCCCTTGGTCACGCGGACC
>JACDEC010000426.1 GCA_013816645.1 Planctomycetota bacterium | reverse complement strand
CAGCAGTCGAGCGCGGCGCGGGTGCGGTCCACGCCGAGCTGGCGCACCGCGCGGTCGGCGGCGATCGGATTGTCCTGCGCGCTGCGCACCGTGACCGCGGTGCGGGCCAGGCCGAGATCGTCGAGCCGACGGCCCAGCGCCCGGTAGCGCTGGGGATCGAGGTCGAAGACCGGGACTTCGACCCCGTCGTAGCCCAGGTGCTTGAGCCGTTCCAAGGTCGGCGCGAACTCGTCGCGCGCCGCGTCGTCGGTCCACAGCAGCAGATTCATGCCGTACTTCATGCGAGCCTCACTGGTTGCCGTCGTTATAGAACACGTCGAGCCCGTCCTTGCCGGGGGCGATCACGTCGAGCCGGCCGGTGCCGCGCAGGTCGGCGAGCGCGAAGTGGATGCCGCAGCCCTTGCCGACCCCGGCAGGGCCGTACGAGATCACCTGCTTGGCGAAGCCGCTGCCCGTCCACTTGAAGTAGTAGGTGCCGACGTCGTCGAACTCCCCGGGGTCGTTGCCGCAATGCGCGCGGAAGCGCTTGCCGGTGATCAGTTCGGGTTTGCCGTCGCCGTCGATGTCCGCCCACTGCAAGTCGTGGTACTGCGAGTTGAAGGGATCGATGGCGTGGCGGATCCAGCTGCGCGTGCCGTCGGGGTTGCGGCGCTGCTGCAGCCAGTCCAGGCCGTAGCTGTGGGCGCGGCCGACGATCAGGTCCATGACCCCGTCGCCGTCGACGTCGGCGACGATGATCGGCACCGACGCGTCCATCAGGTCGAATTCTTCGCTGAACGTCCACTCGCCGGCGAACGGCCCGCCCGCGGGCTGGCGCAGGATGCCCTTGGGGGTGATGAACGCGCCGCGCCCGTCGCCGTCGATGTCGCCGAAGCCCAGGCCGTGGCCGATCGGCTGCGAGCAGATCACGTGCTTGGTGAACGCGCCGCTGCCCTTGCCGGCGGCGTCGCGCACCAGGCGGTAGGCGCACAGCGGGGCGCCGGGGGTGTTGGGCACGATCTCGACGACGCCGTCGCCGTCGATGTCCCAGGCGCGGGTGCTCTCGATGCTGCCGATGCCCGCGGCGATGATGTGCTGGCTCCACGGCGCGCCGGTCTTGCCGGGATTCTTCCACCAGCGCAGGTTGTCACCCCACCAGCCGCCGGTGATCACGTCGGGCCGGCCGTCGCCGTCGACATCGAGGATGATGGTCGAGAAGTCGTCGTTGTACTCGCCGGCCCGCCTGGTGTCGCCGATGAAGTGCATTTTCCGGAAATCCGGACCCTGGTACCAGTACGACCCCGAGACGATGTCGAGCACGCCGTCGCCATCGACGTCGCAGACCCCCGCCGATTCGAAGGGCTGGCTGGCGATGTGCTTCCTGGTGAAGCGAACCGGCATCTCAGCCCTTCCCGGTCGCGCTGCGGCCGGCGAGCTGGGCGCGCGCGGCCTGGCGCAGAGCGATGTAGCGCTTGGCCACCAGCATGTCGTCGCGCGCATCTTCGGGGCGGCAGAGGTCGGTGGCCTCGCCGCGGCATGCGCGGATGAAGTTCGCCGCCTGGGCGGCCATCGCGTGATCCCAGGGCATCGTCGGGACGGTGGTGGTGGGCGCGACGCCGTTGCCGGGATCCTTGAAGATGGTCACCGTGCCACAGCGGTGGGCGGCGAGCGGAGCCGGCAGATCGATGCGCACCCAGCCACGCTCGAAGCAGACCAGCGCGTGCTCCTGCCAATCGACGGTGGTGTTGAACGGCGCCATCTCGAGGACTCCGGGCACACCGCTGGCGCTGGCGACGTGCATGACCACCCCGGCGGGATCGGCGTAGCGGACCTCGTAGCCCTCGCCGTACAGGAAGCGCAGCAGGTTGACCTGGTGGATGTAGTAATTGACGAAGCTTTCGTGCTCGGCGGTGGTCGCCGCGTCCATGCCGACGGGATCAGCGTCGCCGGGAGTGCTGGGATAGGCGTCATCGGTGTTGATGTTGTGGACGAAGCCGTTGGCCACCCAGTCGCCGGGGGGCATGCACACGCGCACGTAGGTCATCTTGCCGAGCTCGCCCGACGCCTGGAGCGCTGCGATGGTGCGCTTGGCGTGCGTGGACGCGGGATCGGAGCGCTTGTGGTAACCGATGAACAGCCGGCCCTTGCCCGCGGCGGAAGCCTTGACCAGGGCCTCGGCGACCTCGATCGAACGGCCGATCGGCTTCTCGGTCAGCACCGGCACGCCGGCGGCGAGCAGGTCGGGCACCAGCTTGCCGTGCAGGCCGTAAGGCTGCGGAGCGACGATGCCGTCGAGGCGTTCCTTGGCCAACATCTCGCGGTGGTCGGCGTAGGCGTTGGCGATGCCGTAGCGCCGTTGGATGGCCTCGCGCATCTTGGGACGCAGCTCGGCGATAGCGACGACCTCGCACTCGGGATTGGTGACGTAATTGCGCAGGTGGGCGGCTTGGCCCATACCGCCAACGCCGACGAATCCGATACGGATCTTGCTCATGGTGCTGTGCTTCCTTGATGCGGGTGATCGGCTGAGGATCTGCGGCGGTGATAGGCGCGATCCTAGCGATGCTGGTCGGCGATCGGCAAGGTCGCGGCTTGTCCAATTTGTCGATTCTTGCTCAATCAGCCCGAACAGCCATGCTCAGCCGATGGCCGAACGGCGCCTACCCTCGCTGAATTTCGCTTCGGACCTGCGCCTGCCCAGGGACTGGGCGCTGCCCGCGCATGCGCATGTCGCAACGCATGAACTGGTCCTGGTGGTCGAGGGCACTGTCGAGACCCGTATCGCCGGCAAGGCCATGCGCGCCGGTGCCGGCATCGCCAAGCTCCATCCCAGCGGGGTCAGCCACGCCGAAGCGACGGTCGCCGGCGCCCGCACCCGGCTGCTCTTCCTGCACTGGCCGCAGGTCGCTGGCGATGGCGTCGACGGCTGGCCGCTGCAGGCCGCCGACCGCACCGGGCGGTTGCGGGCCGTGTTCGAATGGCTGGTCGAACTCACCGCGCGCGAGGCCGGCTCGACATCGACCAGCGATGCGCTGCTCCAGGGCCTGCTCCACGAATACCTCGCCTGTGCCACGGACGAGGATCCCGACCTGGCAAAGGCGCGATCCTGGGCCGTCCAGCACCTCGACGAGCCGATCGTGCTCGCCGATCTTGCGCGGGTCGCGGGCATGAGCCGGTTCCACTTCGCGCGCGCATTCCACCGCGCCACCGGGGTGCCGCCGATGCGCTGGCTGCGCGCGCGCCGGGTAGAAGCGGCCCGCGCCTTGCTGCTGAGCACCACGCTGCCGCTGCGCGCGATCGCCCCGCAAGTCGGTTTCGCCGACGAGTTCGCGTTGTCGCGCGCGGTGCGCCAGGTCGCCGGCACCGGCGCGCGGGCGCTGCGGCGGCGCTAGTGTCCTGACACTAGGAATCCGCCGCCGGTTGGTCGTCGACCACGTAGGTGGTGGGCAGTTCGCTGCGCCGCCGCTCGACCCAGCGCGACGGCGTGGTGCGCTCGTGGCGGCGGAACAGCCGTGAAAAATAGTAGGGATCGCTGATGCCGGCGCGCGCCGCCGCTGCACCGACGCTGGCACCTGCGGCCAAGGCCTGCTTGGCGG
>JACDEC010000425.1 GCA_013816645.1 Planctomycetota bacterium | reverse complement strand
CGACGCGCGCGCGCGTGAGTTAGCGCACCGGGGTCAAGCCGAACACCGCCTTGAAGGTGCGGTTGGCGTGCTCGTAGGTGCAGTCGAAACCGCTGAGCAGGTCCTGCACCGACACCGGTTCGGCGAGGCTGCGGTCGAGTGCCTCGCGCACCGCAGCGGCCAGCGCTTGCCGGCCGGGCAGCGGCGAACCGATCGCGGGTTGGCAGGCGATCAGGCGCACGAGCAGTTCGAGGAACAGCGCCCGCGCGGACGGCTGCAGCTGGGGATCGCCCCAGCGCCGCAGCAGCGCCTCGATCAACCGGCCGATCTCGGGCGGTTCGCTGATCCGCCCGCCGAGCTCGCCGCGCGGCACCCAGGCCGGCGCCGGCCGCACCAGCCGGGTGCTCGCCTTGGCTGGAGCGTAGGTCCACATTGGCAGGGGCGGCTGATCGTGGACCCATTCCCAGTCGAAATGCACGCAGGTGCGCAGCACCTGCTCCTCGCCGGCGACGGTGACGTGCTCGGTCCCGGGCGGCACCACCAGGAACGACCCGGCATCGAGGAAATGCTCCACCCCGGCGATGGTCACGGTGCAGGCACCGTGCTCGACGATCACCAGTTCGTGGTCGTAGATGCGGCGCAGCGGTTCGACGTAGCGCGGCGTGAACCATCCGCGCCACAGGAAGTTTACCTGGGGCGAGATGCGGCGCAGCCAGCCATGATCGTCTGAGCCGGGCATGCCGCAGTGTCGGGATGCAGCGACCGGCGACCAGCGCCGGGTCGCGGGCGGGCTTCCGCGCATGCTGGGCCGCCAATGCTTTGCACATCCCGTCGCTGGGGGTACGTTCCGCCGCGATGTCCTCCTGGCTGACCGATATACGCGGGCGCGTGCCGCTGATGCCGTCGATCCTGCTCGGCGCGCTGCCCATCCTCGCCCTGCTCGCGATCTGGTGGCTGCTGACCGCGGGGCCGGTCGAGGAACGGACGATCAGCCCGACCATCCTGCCCAGCCCCGGCGAAGTCGCCGGGCAGGTGCCCGAGCTGTTCGCCAAACGCACCGAGGACGGCGGCAATGCGCTGCTCCACCACGTGCTCTCCAGCCTGCGTCGGGTGTGGGTCGGCTTCCTGATCGGCTGCGCGGTGGCCCTGCCGATCGGCATCGCCGCCGGCGCTTTCGGCAGCGTGCGGGCGATGGTCGCGCCACTGATGACCGCGGCCGGCTACATCCCCATCGCGACCCTGGTGCCGCTGACCATGTCGTGGTTCGGCACCGACGAGAAGCAGAAGTACATCTTCCTGGCCATGGCCTTCGCGATCTACCTGCTGCCTCAGGTGGTCAAGGCGATCGACGCGGTGCCCGACGTCTTCGCGCGCACCGCCTTCACCCTGGGCTCGTCGCGACTGCACGTGGTGCGCAAGGTGCTGGTGCCGATCGCGCTGCCCGACCTGTGGCACGCGCTGCGCCTGGCCTTCGGCGTGGGCTGGACGTACATCGTGCTCACCGAGGCGCTGGTGCTGTCCGACGGGCTCGGCTTCCTGGTCGAGACCGCGCGCCGGCGCGGACCGCGCGAGCAGATCTACCTCGCCATCCTGATCATCACCGCCATCGCCTGGCTCGCCGACCTGCTCTGGGAGCGCATCGGCCGCCGGCTCTTCCCCTACCGGATGCGGCGATGAACGATCCGGCCCCCGCCCCTGCCGCCCCTGCCGCCGTTCCGCCGGTGGTCGAGTTCCGCGGCGTCAGCGTGCGCTTCGGCGCGGCCACCGCGCTGCACGACACTTCGTTCACCGTCGCCGACCACCCCGAGCGCGGCGAATTCATCACCCTGGTCGGTCCGTCGGGTTGCGGCAAGAGCACCATCCTCAACCTGATCGCGGGCTTCCTGCAGCCGAGCGCGGGCAGCGTGCTGGTCGACGGCGCTCCGGTGTCCGCCCCCGGTCGCGACCGCGGCATGATCTTCCAGCAGTACAGCTCGTTCCCGCACCTCACGGTGACGCGCAACGTGCTGTTCGGACTCGACCTCGCCGCAGGCGAGATGGGGCTCGACGCACCGGCGCGCGCCGCGCGGGCGCGTGAACTGATCGAGCAGGTCGGCCTGGCGCCGCACGCCGACAAGTACCCGCACCAGCTCTCGGGCGGTCAGCAGCAGCGCCTGGCGATCGCGCGCTCGCTGGCGGTCGAGCCGCGCATCCTGCTGATGGACGAGCCGTTCTCGGCGCTCGACGAGCCGACGCGCTTCGAGATGCAGGAGCTGCTGGTCGGGCTGTGGTGGCGGCGCAAGCCGACCATCTTCTGCGTGACCCACAGCATCACCGAGGCGGTCTACCTCGGCGAGCGGGTGTGGATCTTCACGCCAGCGCCGGGGCAGATCGCGGTCGATATCCGCGACAACATCCCGCCCAGCCAAGGCATCCCACCGCTCGCCGCGCAGGAGCAGCCGGCCTTCAAGGCTGCGGTGCGCGCGGTGACCGAGACCTTCCGCGAGATCACCGGCCGCAGCGGCAAAGGCCGCTGACATGGCGGCCTCGCTGTGGCAGCTGACCAAGGCGGCGTTCAACGCGCGGCCGCTGGGCATGCCGGTGCCACCGAATTGGATCGCTCTCGCCGGCGTCGCCATGCTCGGGCTGATCAACCCCGGTTTCTGGGTGCTGGGTGCCGGCTTGGAGCTCGGTTACCTCGGTTGGTTGACCCATAATCCGCGTTTCCGCAGCACGGTGGTCGCGCCGGGCTCGGGCATCGCCGCGCGCGAGCAGGGCGAGCGCGCGGCGCGGCTGGTCGAGCAGCTCGCTCCGGCCGATCTCACCGCCTACCGTCGCCTCGAGGAGCGCTGCCGCGGGATCATCGATCAGCAGGCGCTGGCCGACGTCGACGCCGCTGCGCTGGCCAGCCAGGGCGAGGGCCTCAACCGCCTGCTCTGGATCTACCTGCGGCTGTTCGCCACCCGCGGCCAGATCGGCCGCATCGGCGAGGATGACGGCCGCGAGGAACGCCGGCTGAGGGACAAGCGCGGGATGCTCGAGCAGCAGCTGGCCGAGACCGGCATAGCCGACGACCTGCGGCGCAGCCTCGAAGCGCAGCTCGACATCGTCCGCCAGCGCCTGGAGAAGCGCAGCGAGGCGAGCGGCAAGCTCGACTACCTCGACGCCGAGATCGAGCGCATCGCCGAGCAGGTCGAGCTGATCCGTGAGCAGGCGATGCTGGCCAGCGACCCCAAGGGGGTTTCGGAGCGCATCGATCAGGTCACCGCCACGCTCGGCGGCACCAACGAATGGATCCGCGAACAGCAGGCGGTGCTCGGCCAGGTCGAGGACCTCGCCGCCGCGCCGGCCTTGCTGTCGCGTACGCCCGAGCGGGCCAAGGAGAAGGCATGAGCTTGGTCGATCGTCTGCGCCGCATCGGCGAACGCGTCGGCATCCTCCACGCCGCGCCGGGCGGGGCCCGCGGCGCGCCGGTCAAGCTGGTGCCGCACGAGACGACCATCGCCGAGCTCTGCGCGCGAGTCGATCCGCTCACCCCGGGGAGCGCCTGGCCCGATCCCGATGCCGTCCATGCCGCTGCGGGACCGGCCGAGGGTTGGAGCGCGCCGCGCGTCGCAGCCTTGCTCGGCGC
>JACDEC010000044.1 GCA_013816645.1 Planctomycetota bacterium | reverse complement strand
GCTGCTTGATCTACGGCCACGAGCACCGGGCACGCGGCGCCGTGATCCGCACCGTTGCCTCTGGCGAGATCGGCGCCTGGTGCCCGGGGACGCTCGCCATCCAACAGCCGTTCTACTTCCACACGAATCTCACCGACCATAGCCACGGGCACCTCGTGCAGATCGTCGCCAAGAGCGGCGGCTTCTTGTCGATCAACGTGCCGATCATCAATGGCGTGTCGCATCTGCGACCGCTGCTCGACCGGGGAACATGACATGGCCTCGATTACCGAGCAGTTGCGCCAGGCACAGATACGCAACAAGCGCCTCGCGAAGAAGGCCAAGCGCGTTGAGGGCCTGGAGGCCGACCTTGCCGAGGCGCTGGCACGCATGGCCGAAGCGCAGCAGTCAGCGGCCGAGCAGCACACGGCGATGGTCAAGCAGGACCACGTTCAGGAATCGCAGTTCACGCAGATCAACGCCAAGCTCGACCGCGTGCTCGCGGCCTGGGCTGAGATCTTGAAAAGGGCGTCCCCATGAAGTCGCTGCGCTGCCGCGAGGATGAAGCCGCCTGGCTGGCGTGGCAGGAGGGCGTCAAGCGCGGCGAGCAATGCCTGGCGCTCATGCGCCGCATCATCGATGCGGTTGACGCGGTGCGGGAGCTGGACGCCTACCGGGATCGGTTCGAGGGCGCTGCGGACTGACGCGTCGGCGGATCGGTGTGCAATTGCGGGCGCTTCCGCTCGCGTGCGGCGTCTCCGTTCCATGTCGTCTGCGGGTTCTCGATGACTGGAACCGTGTAGCCGGCAGCGCGACACGCACCGACCAGACGCCGCTCGCGTCCGTCGCATTGATCGTTGAGGCGGCCGACGTCCTGCTGACGGTCCTTGATATTCGCGAGTAGGTTATTGAGCCGAACCTCGGCATTCCACGTGCCGGTGGCGGTCGTGCTCGCGGCGATGGCGCTGCGGGCCTGCGGAACCATCTGTTTCTGCTCGCAATCGTCCAGCCACCGCAGGGGCGCGGCTCGGGCGCGGCGCGACTCGACGACGCGCTCGACCATGTCGGCAAGACCCTTTGGCGCGGCCGGCGCCGGCTTCGCCACGGACGCCGCCACGACGGGCGCAGGCTGACGCGCGGGGGCGCTGGCCTCGACCGCCTCGGCCACGGGCGCGGACGACAGGCGGATGGCGGCATAGACGCTGCCGCCGACCGCTGCCAGGAGCGCCAGCGTCGCCAGCCAGCCCGACATCGCGCCCGGGGCATCCGGCTTGCGCGCAGGCAGAGGCGCGGCTTTGAAATGATCGTCCATCCAATGCGCCATTACTGAAACTCCTACCGCGAGGGTAGTGGCAGGACGCTCGCGATGCACGCGCGTTTCAGAGCGCTACCGCCACCATCGGACTACTCGCTACGTCTGGGCAGGTGCGGAGGGGGTTTGACAACTGCCGCTAGTTGGGCGTAGGGTGGGGGTTCTTGCCGCCAGCGTTCGACTGAAATGGTTACGACTTTGCCAGTTGCCCCCCTGTTGCCCCCGCGGTCGCTGCTCGGTACGCCGGATAAGTATAGTCCCCCGCAATCGATACGACACGCCGCCGCGGCGGCCTGTTCGCCCAGTGCGAATGACCTGCCATGCCAGCAACCCCCGGAAGTAATCTGCAAGTACCGGCCATATCTAGGCCGGTCCACGTGGAACACCGGCAGTATCCGGCAACATCCGGGGGGCCAGTGCCCCTTGTGCCCCACTGTTGCCCACCAGCTTCCGCGCGCGATCTGCCTGCGTGACGAAGTAGCGGACGACCACCTCTGCGGACCGCTGGCCGGTGAACAGGCAGACGTCGGCGGGGCTGAGCGACTGCGGCCACGGCCAGGCGCCGGTGAGCATGCGCGAGATCGCCAGGCGCTTGAGGGCGTAGATGTTGCCGACGTTCCCCGGCCTCTTGGGGGCGATGTTCCGGCGGTACCAGACCGTGAGGGTGGCGGCTGCCCCGCGGGCGCTGATGCGCCAGGGCTTGCCGCGTGGCGTCAGGAACAGGGGGGCATCGCCTGGGCGGTCGGCGGCGAGATCGCGCAGCATGGCGACGTGCTCCGGGAACAGCGGGTGCTCCCACGGCTGGCCGTTGTGCTTCACCGCCGTGCGGACCGTCCCGGTCTTGGCGTTGAAGTCGCGCACCCGCAGGCGGCATGCCGTCACCGGGCGCCAGCCGTAGGCCATGAGGCAGGAAAACAGCGGCATCTGCTTCCATCGCCGCGCTCGAGCCAGGACGTAGCGCGCCTGCCGATCAGTCAGCAGGTCGCGCTCGGCGCGGCGGCTGGGCGCTGGGCGCAGGGCGGCGTAGACGAGCGGATCAAACGGCACGCCGTGCTGGTCGCGCGCCCAACGCAGCATGCCACGCAGGATCGACACGGTCTTGGGATTGGCCCGACGCAGCGAGGTCGCGGCTGCGGGCGTGATGTCGCCGGGCATCAGCCACCCCTTGCCGGCGCATGTTCGAACAACCTGCGCGACGGCGGTGGTCAGGTACTCCGCGGCGCCTGGTCGCCGCATGCGGCTGGCGTCGCCCTCATTGGCGATGCGCCACAAGTCCGCGATCTGCGCGACGGTCAGTTGCTCGACCGGCCGGGCGCTGTGTCGCCGCTGGCGGCGCTTCGGCGCGGTGCGCTGCTCGAACTCGACCGCAGCCGCGGACGCCGCTGCTTTCGATCCGTAGGCGCGCGTGCTGTGCTTGCCCTCGGCGTCACGCCAGCGAACGACCCAGCCCTGCGGACGCTTTTCGACCCATGCCATGCGGCGGCAGGGTGGCGCGCTTGGCTTCGCTTCAACCGTAGGCGCTGTGGAAAACTTGTCGAAAATCCCCGTAAGCGCGGGGGAAACTCGCGCTCGTGTCCACTGGGAACTAGAGTAGAAATGAACCCGATATGACCGCACCCCGACAGGGTGCCCGGCACACTAAAAAGCCGGCTGACGGGGGGACCAGATCCCTACCCCCACGCGAATCCAGCCGGCGTTACTGGCAGGCGGTTACTCGGGCTTTTGCCGGCCTGGCTGACGAGGCACGATCCCTCGCTGACGAGCTTCGCGAACTGCTGAACGAAGCTCCGCAAGCTCCTGATGCATCCGCAGGTACTCGGCCTCCACGGTCTCGGGGCCGTGCGAGAGTTCGGCCAGGGAGAGAAAGTGCGCGCGCTCCGTCCCGGTGAGGTTCAAGGCGTTGGCCCAGCCCTCGACCCGTTCCAGCGGCGCCGGCTTGGTTCCCGCCAGGACCTTGGACAGATAGGCCGCGCCGCTGTCCTCGTCGCGCCCGCGTTCAGCGGCGCGAATGAAGGCGCGCCCGCTTGGGAACTTCGCGTCCATTAACGGCTTAAGCATGACTGCGAACTGGCGCGGCACGCCGGAGATTATTCCGTCATTGGGGCTATTGAAAGTCCCCCTTGCTTGAATCCCAATGGGACTCATACTCCCCATCGTCAGCGCGCAGCCCGCGCTTCTTTTTTCAACCAAGGTGAGTCCCATTAGGATTCAAACGCCATGAAACCCACACTCTCCATCACGATCGACGACGAGCTGAACGCAGCCGTTCGCGCCGAAGTGGCCCGCCAGCGCCGGCCGTTGTCGTGGGTCGTCTGCGAGGCACTGCGCGCAGGGCTTGGGAAGCATGCGCCAGATAGTGCAGATGCGCTAAGCCGCGCAACCGGCGCCCGCCGTGGGCGCACGCCATGATCACCGACGGCCTCCTGACCACGCGCGACATCGCCGCGCTGCTGGGCGTGAGCGACCGCACTGTGCGCTACATGGTCGAGCGCGGGGATTTCCCCGCCGGCAGTTTCATCCAAGTGGGGCGCTCGAAGCACCAGCGGCATGCGCGCTTCCTGACGGCGAAGCTGGTCGCCGCGGGGTGGCTGCTCCCTGATGCCGCCGCGTCGCAGGGCGCGGCCCCGTGAGCGACTTCACCACCTACACGCGCGACGACGACACCCTGACGCCCGCGATGCGCGTCCCGGCGATAACCCTGATCGGCCAGATCTCAGCGGCGCACGCCAGGCGTCGGCAGCGTCGCCGCGATGCCGTCGTGTGCGCGCTGTGGCTGCTCGCCTACGGCTGCGCGTCGGCGCTGCTCGGCTACCTCGTCCACTTCATCTGAAACAGCAACGGCCCCGGTGCTTGAACACCGGAGCCGCCATCAACCCACAAGGACCAACCCATGTCCCGCATCGACGATAACGCCCACGACCACTACCGCCAGGAGTCAGCGACGATCGTTGCTGACGCCATCTGCCGCCAAGCCGGCGAATGGGAGGCCATCAGCACTGGCGGCGTCCTGTTCTGCGCGGAGGCGCAGTTGCGCGGTGCGCTGCGTGCGCTGCACGAGGCCGAGCGTGCGCTGGAAGCGATCAGCGAACGCGCCGACTGCCCCGACCTGCCCACCGCCGGTTTCGGCGCGGCGGTGTCGCTGCTGTCCAAGCTGCATGGCGCGGTGCGGAGAGCGCAGTGATCCCTCGCCCTGACCCCAGCGCACCGGCCACGGACAAGCGCGTGTACGGGTACGTCGCGGATCCGCATGCGGAGACGGTGAACTTGACCGGGCCGCAGGCCGACGCGCTGGAGCGGGATTATATGCTCGGCCGCGCGCACGAGCTTAAGCAACTGCTCCTCGACACCGGCCGTCCAGATCGCGCATGCATCGTCGGGTGGCTGATCGGGCAGGTGCGGTCGTGACCCCCGCCGAGATCCAGGCCATCGCTGACCACGTCGCCCTGGCGCTCTGGAACATGGGCCACCGCGACCCCGTGCCGTTCGCGCGCGAGTTCGCGGCGTCGCCTGCGGTGCATAGATCGCTTGCGCAGCAGATGCGGAACGACCCGCCGCAGATGCCGGCCGACCAGGAAGCGCAACAAATGCTTGAATGGGCCGCTGCCGTCTGACCCGTCCGAACGCCGTTCTAACCAATCAACCAACACCGAGAGAAACCCAAATGAACGCTATCTCCACCAGGCCGTCGTCCGAAATGAGCGCCGATGTCCTCGCTGCCGTGCTGATGCAGGGCGACCTCGCCAAGCTCACGCCGCAACAGCGCGTCGAGTACATGATCGGCGTCTGTCAGACGCTCGGCCTCAACCCGACGACCAAGCCGTTCGAGTTCATCGTGCTCAACGGCAAGTTGGTGATGTACGCCAAGCGCGACTGCACCGAGCAACTGCGCAAGATCCACAAGGTCAGCGTCGAGATCCGCTCGCGCGAAGTGGTCGAGGGGGTGTATGTCGTCACCGCCCTGGCGCGCTCCGGCGATGGGCGTTGCGATGAGTCGATCGGCGCCGTGCCCATCGAGGGATTGAAGGGCGAGAACCGCGCCAACGCGATGATGAAGGCCGAGACGAAGGCAAAGCGCCGCGTCACGCTGTCGATCTGCGGACTCGGCCTGCTGGACGAGAACGAAGTTGAGTCGATCCCAGGTGTTCAACCGCTGCGCGATGCGACACCGGATCCGGAGGACGCGCGCCCAGCGCAGCGTCCGAAGATCGCATCGGTGACAGGCGAAGTGAAGACCAAGCAACCCGAGTGGTCGCCCGAGCAGAAGGCCGAGGCCGGAATGCTTCGCGCGCAGATCCAGGCGATCGGCGGCGATGCGGCGGATCAGGAGTTCCGGCGCATCTACAACGACACGAAGTACGACGCGCCGGCCGACGCTATCGACCTGTTCGCCAACCTGCTGCGCAGGTGGCAGGAGATCGACGACCAAGCGAAGGCGGAAGGGGCCAAGCCGTGAGCCTGTCCATCAACTGCACGCACGTCGCCGGTCGGCTGACGAGAGATCCGCAGGTGCGCACGGTCGGCGCCGATCGCGCGGTCGCCAACTTCTCCATCGCCATCAACGAGCGGTGGAAGGACAAGGACGGACAGCCGAAAGAGCAGACGACGTTCCTCGACGTCTCGGCCTGGGGACGCACCGCCGAGTTGGTCGGCCAATACCTGACCAAAGGCAGCGGTTGCTACGTGCAGGGGAAACTGCGCACAGAGTCCTGGGAGGGGAAGGACGGCGAGAAGAAATCGAAGCTCGTGCTGATCGCGGATACGGTGCAGTTCACCGACGCGAAGGGCGAGCGCGCTGCGCCGCAGGACGATGCGCCGGCTGCTGCTCCGGCCTCTGCGCAGGCTCGTGCTCCGCAGGTTCCGAAGCCAGTCGCCGGCAAGGGCGCGGCCGTCGAGGATGAGATCCCGTTCGCGCGGTTCGACCCATGACGGCGCATGCATCGCACGCCATGCGCGCCAACAGCTTGTCGGCGTTCGGTCAGATCAACCTGGCCGAGCGCGAGGCTCTGGTGCTGTCGTGCTTCCTCCTGTCGGCGGCACCATTGAGCGACCGCGAGGTAATGCAGCGCCTCGGCTTCACGGAGGGCAACCACGTGCGGCCACGAATTTCTGGACTCGTGGCACGTGGCCTGCTGTGCGAGATCGGCAACGCCAAGGACGCGGACACCGGCCGCACGGTGCGTGTCTGCATCCCGACCAGCGTCGCACGCAGGGCGGCACCGTGAGCGGAACGCTGATCCTGCCCTGGCCACCGAGCCTGAATCACTACTACCGACACGTCGGCGCCAAGGTGCTGATCTCGGCGGAAGGCCGGCGCTACCGCAATGCGGTGGCTCTCGCCGCGATGACGAGCGGCTGGCTGCGCGATCACGGCACGATCGTCGACCGGCTCGCCGTCACGATCCGCGCCTACGTCCCTGACCGGCGGCGGCGCGACGTCGATAACCTGCTCAAGAGCGTGCTCGACGCGCTGACGCATGCCCGTGTGTGGGCTGACGATTCACAGATCGACGTGCTGACGATCGAGCGCCGCGAAATGGTCGACGGCGGTTCGATTGCGGTCGTCATCGCAACGGCGTGTGCGGGGGCTGCATGACCTGGGTCAGCGCATCCATTCGCCGCCTTGACGGCGAGCCGATCCCCGATGGCGCCGGCCGCTGCGCCTGCGAGCCGCGCAGGGGCGCCCACGTCTGGACGTTCGTGGGTGAAGCCGTCGACAGCGAGGGCGTGGTCCATCGCTGGGGCCTGTGCTGCGCCAAGGCGGCGGCGATGGCTGCGAAGTTCCGTCTGCCCTTTCCCCTGACCAGCGCGACGGCGCCGGAGGCTGCGTAATGGACTGGATCAACCTGCACGTGTCGGTGCTCGACTCGCCCGAGTTCATCGGCGCCGAGCCGGAACATCGCGCGACGTGGCTCTGCCTACTCCGCTACTGCGTCGGCCAGGAGAACGGCGGCGTGATCTCGGTATGCAGCGCGTGGGGCGACCGGCGCTGGCAACAGCAGTGCCGCGTGACGCTCAAGGAGGTCCGGCAGAAGTCCGACCTGTGGGAATGGATCGAGGACAAGCTCGTGGTCCGCTTCTACCCACTCGACAAGCAGCGCGAGGTGCAGCGCTTACGCGCCAACGCATCGAAGGGCGCCGATGCCAGGTGGAAGCGTGAATCAATTGAACAGGGTGTGCCTCAAGGCATCCCAGGAGGCATGCCTCAAGGCATAGAACAGGCATTGCCTCAGACCGAGGACCAAGGCAATGCGGAAGGGAAAGGAAGGGAAGGGAAAGGAAAGGAATGGAATGGCACAGGCATTGCCGATGCCGCTCCGGCTCGCCCGACCGGCTCGCTCGAAGATCGGTGGCAGTACGAGGCGATGACCTCGTGGGTGCGGGCGCTCACGCCGGTGCTCGGCCGTCGCCTCGGTCCGAAGACATGGACCGAGTACAAGCGCCTCGTCGACCGCTACGGGATCAACCTCGTCGACGCGACGGCGCAGGACGCCACGCCGGACGATCGCTGGCCGTCGTCGCTTGAGGATCGGCTCATCCGCGCGAAGTCCGACCTCGACCGGAAGCACGCATCCGCTCCCGACGCCGATCCGCTGCTCGACCTCTGCCGGCGGATAGTCCGCGAACAGGGCTGGGAGGCGTGCCTAGCCACGATCGCCATCCCCAACGTCCCAGATGAGGGGACGCTGTTCGAAGCCCTCAGCGCGAATCGTAGCGTCGCTCGGAAGCTGGTCGCCAAGTTCGACCCCGACGCCGATCGCGCCCAGCAGGGGGCCGCATGAGCGACCCCATCGAGCGGATGCACAACGCGCAGTTGGAGCGCGCCATCCTGGCGGTCGCTCTCGACGGTCGGCACGGCGACGTGTGGGGCATGGTCCGCGAGGGCGGCGCGACCCCGGCCGCGTTCTACGGGCGCGACCATCGGCTGATCGCCATGGTGATCGACCGGCTGTGGTCGGCCGGCAAGGCGGTCGACATGATGACCGTGGGCGAGTCCGCGACGCAGACTCGGTTCCACGATGCGACCGACGCCCTGGCCGAACTCGACGGGGCGACGCCCAAGCGACGCGAGTGGAAGCTGGCCGCCGACTACGGCGATTCGCTGCTGGCCGGCATCGGCGGGTTCAACGCCATCGCTGAGATCGCGGAATCGCAGGGCGCCTCAGCCGCCGGCCTGGCCGAGAACGTCAAGCATCTGGTCGGCTACGCCCGGCAGCGCCGGTTGTCCACGATCCTGGCCGACCTGACCCAGCGCGTGCAGGCGGTCGATGGCGCATCGAAGCTCGGCGCCATTGCTGACGCAGCGGTCAACCGCATCTGCGAGATCGTCGGCGGCGGCCGGCAGGGCCGGACCTTGGCCGACTGCGGCGTCGAAGTCCTGGCCGAGCACGATGCGATCAAGGCATCGGGCGCCGGCCGCACCGTTGGCGATTGGGGACTCGACGGGCTGAACAAGGCGATGCCGCTGCACGGCGGGCGCATGATCGTGCTCGCCGCTGATCCGGGCGGCGGCAAGACCTCGCTCTCGCTCCAGGCGTTCCTGGCGACGAGCGCCAAGCTGGGGCCGGGATCGGTCGCGCTGGTCAACATGGAGCAGATCGGGCGCGAGATCGCATCCATCCTGATCTCGCGCGAGATCGGCGTGGCGAAGAAGTCGCTCGACAACGGTTGGCTGGACGACGTGCAGCGCACCGACGCCGACCGCGCGCTGGAAGGGTGGAAGCGGCAAGAGGCATACGTGCGCGACAACACGGCCGGCACGACCATCGGTGACATCTGCGCCTGGGTGCAGCAGCGCCACCAGCGCAGCGGCGGCAAGTTGCATCTGGTCGTCATCGACTACTTGCAAATCATCGCCGCCGCGAGCGACCGGGCCAACGCCTACCAGACCATCAGCGCGAGCACGCGCCTGCTCAAGCAGTTGGCCAATCGGCTCAACGTATGCGTGCTGTGCCTCGCGCAGTTGAACCGCGCCGGACGCAAGGCGCTGCGCGACAAGTCGGGCGAGATCAACGCCAAGCCTGAGCCATCGATGGAGGATCTGAGCGGGTCGGGGACGATCGAGCAGGACGCGGACGGCGTGCTCCTGCTGTGGAATCGCACGCCACACGACGGGCCGACCGCGTCCATCACCATGATCGGCGCGAAGAATCGCGGCGGCTCATCGTTCCGCATCGACACCGAGTTCCGCAAGGCTGAGGGCCAGGTGTTCAAGCAGATCGACACCGCGCGCGCGCGTGTCCTCGCACCCGATCGCGAGGCGACACGCGAAGCCGCAGGACAACGCGCAAGCAAGGTCGTGGCGACGCCGACCGACAGCGAGGATCTTTTCAATGCGTGATCGCCTCACCAACGCCGGCCAGGTGCGCGTGCAGATCGCGAAGCATCGCGAGCTGATCAAGCACTACGACGCAGCCGGCAAGCCCGAGCAATCCGGCCAACACTTTGCCGAGTTCTGCCGGCTTAACCGCGCACTGCGCGACATGGGCGAAAGGTCCGCGCCATGACCCTCTCCGAACGTCGTCGCCTGATGCGCGAGTACCTCGCCGTGGGCATGTCGGAGCGATCCGCCTACCGCCTGCTGTCGGCCTACCCGGTGGACGAGCGCGATCCCGACAAGGGGCCGGTGCGGGTGGCGCGGGGGGAGGGGTTCGAGTACGGGGACGTGGTCAGGCCGGGGGCGGGGGTGGGGTCATGATCGTCATGCCGTCGAACAACACCGGCATCCGCGTCGGCTACCTGGCCGGGCGGTATCCCGGCCTGCTGGGCCACCTGTACTCGGTCGAGGCGACCGCCGGGCCATTCCACTTCATGCCGTACGCGCTCGACAACGGCGCCTTCCCGGCGTTCGTGAAGGGCGAGGCGTGGAACGAGCCTGCGTACTGGGCGCTCATCAACTGGTGCCGGCTCCAGACGCAGGCACCGCGCTGGGTGCTGGTGCCAGACGTGGTCGGTGAGCGTGAGGCGACGATCAGCAGCTGGCACCGCTGGGCGCCGATCCTGCGCGAGTTCGGGTGGCCGCTCGCGTTCGCGGCTCAGGACGGGATGACGCCGGCCGACGTGCCGGCCGAGGCGTCCGTCGTGTTCCTCGGCGGCTCGACCGAGTGGAAGCGCCAGGCGATCGGCCCCTGGTGCGCGGCGTTCCCGCGCGTCCACGTCGGGCGCATCAACACCTACCGCTGGCTGTGGTACTGCGCCGACGCTGGCGCCGAGTCGTGCGACGGCACGGGATGGACCCGTGGCGATCAAGATCAATGGCGGGGGTTAGAGCAATGGCTCAGCGAGGCGAGCGGCGAGAGCGCACGGAGCATCCAGACGTGGTGCGACTTCGGACCTTCCGGGCCGCTGACGGTAGCTGGTGGGAGGTCGTCGTGAATCGACGTACGGGCGCAATGTGGCGCAGGCCGGTGGCGCCGTGACCACCCGCATCCGCCGCTGGCACCTCGACCGCTACGTCGCCATCGCGCCCCCGCCGCGCCCGGCTCCCGACTTCACCGCGCTCTACGCCCTTCCCGTGCCCGTACGCGAGGCATCGGTCCGTTACCAGCGACTGGTGCGGCAAGCCGTCGTTCGTCGGTCCGAGGGCATCCTAGGCGCGCTGCTGATCGAGGTAGCGTGCCTGGTGCATCCCAGTGACCGGGACGTGAGCGGCTGGCAGCCGGCGCTGCTGGGGCTGGACGCCTGGGAGCGGGTGGGGCAGCCGTGGGGGGACGACGTCCGGGCGTTCGTGGCGGGGCAGGGGGAGCGATGACATGCGGACGATCCACCTGTTCGCCGGTGCTGGCGGAGGGCTGCTTGCAGACCTCATTCTTGGACACACCCCCGTCTGCGCCGTCGAGTGGGACGCCTACTGCTGCGCCGTGCTCCGAGAGCGCGCCGCCGATGGATGGTTCCCCGGCCTGCACGTGCACGAGGGAGACGTCCGGCTGTTCGATCCATCCCCGTGGGCGGGACGAGTGGATTGCCTACATGCGGGCTTCCCTTGCCAAGATATCAGCGTGGCCGGCAAAGGCGCCGGCCTGGCCGGTGAGCGCAGCGGATTGTGGAGCGAGGTACGGCGTGCCATTGGCGTCATTCGACCCGCTCACGTCATGCTTGAGAACAGCCCAGCAATCGTTGGCCGAGGACTCGACATCGTGCTCGCGGACCTTGCCGCGCTTGGGTACGATGCTCGGTGGCTGGTGCTGGGAGCTGACGACGTCGGCGCCCCTCACCGTCGCGAGCGCTGGTGGTGCCGTGCATGGCGTACCGACGCCGACCGTGTGCGGCAACTACAACCGGAAGGGCGCGAGCGCGACCAGCGGCGACGGGCTGGCGACGTGGGTAGCGAACTGGCCAACGCCGATGGCGCGGGACCATCGGACCGGCGATCGTCCGGAGTCTCTGCGCCGCGCGCGCGGCGCTCAGGTGGGATTGAACGACGCGGCGGCGCCTGGTGGGAGTCTGAACCCGACGTGGGTCGCGTGGCTCATGGGGTGGCCGCTCGCGCACACCAGGTTGCGGCACTGGGCAACGGCCAAGTCCCGTTGTGTGCCGCCGCAGCCTGGCGCCTGCTCGGCGGACCCATGACCGTCGCCCCACAGTCGACCGGAGTCGCCCCGTGACCCGGTTATGCGCCAGGTATGCGACACGTTTGCGACAGGCGCGGGGCGTGTCGCAAAGCGGGCTACTGGCCCAGCCCAGCCGTCAGCCGGTCGACGAC
>JACDEC010000424.1 GCA_013816645.1 Planctomycetota bacterium | reverse complement strand
CGCCTGCTCCATGGCTCGACGGCGAATGTCGCCGGCGCCGACCGTTGGGCCGCGATCCTGACCTACCACGCCCCCGCACCCGACGAGCCGTTCGACCGCGCCTTCCCCGCGCGCCGCACGGTCGTGCAGAGGCCGCAACACCGGCAGGCCCCTTCCGATTGAGGCGATCGCGCCATTGGTTGCGGGTTGCTGGTGCCCGCGGTCGGATGCTGCGCGTTGCGCATTGTGCCCTCGGCGGTTGGGGGGTACACACCCGCGTCATGCCTGACACCAACCACCGTGATGAGGCCCAGCGACTCGCCCTCGCGCTCGGCCAGGGCCTGCTCGAAGCGCTGACCCGCGCGGCGAACGATGGCTCGCTGGCGCGCTTGGCGGCGATCCTCGCTCCCGCCACCCCGATCCATGGTGCGCGCGCCCATGCCGCGACGCCTTCCAGGGGCCACCCGACGATCACCACCGCGCCGACCCTGGCGCCGGTCGATGAGGATGCGCCTGCATCCTTGCTGCCGCCACTGCCGGCTCCAGTGATGGGAAGCACGTCGCTGAGCGTGATGCCGGCGGAGAACCCGACCAGCGAGCAGCCCGTCCTGACCGAACTGACCAAGCGCTTCGCCCTGATCCGCGCCTTGCCCTCGGCGGATGGCGAGGAGCAGCACCTGGCCCAGGACGTGTTCACCGGCACCGATGCCCTGGTCCACGTGTATCCGCTCGCGGCCGGCCAGGACGAGGTCTTCTGCCGCCGACTGCGCGAGAACGGCGAACGCCTGCGCCGCCTCGAGCATGCCCACCTCGAGCGCATCATCGCGGTCGGCGACCATCACGGCCGGCCGTTCGTCGCGCGCGGCGTGGTCCGCGGCAAGCGGGTCTGCGACCTGCTGGTCGACGGCGTCGCCATGAGCGAGGTCGACGTCCTGCGCCTGGTCGAGCAGGCATCGCAGGGCATGCACGCCGCCTCGGTCGCGGCGGGCACCACCCACGGTTCGCTCGCTCCCTCGTGCCTGCTCGTGGAATACGCGGGCATCGCGGTGGGCATGGGCCTTGGCGACATCGAATCGGTGCGCGTGTCCGGCTTCCTCGATCCGCGCTCGGCGCGACTCTCGCCGAATCATGGCGATGCCGAAGGCTTGGCCTACGCCGCGCCCGAAGTCGTCGCCGGTGCGCAGGGCGACGAGCGCTCGGATATCTATGCGCTGGGAGCCATCACCTGCCGACTGCTCACCGGCTCTCCGGTCGCCGACGTGAATACCCTGGCCACCGCGGTGAGCGAGGTGACGCGCAACCTGATCATGACCGCGATGGCGCCGCGTCCGGAAATGCGCTTCCTCAACCACAACGGGTTCTGCGTCGCCTGCGTCAAGGCGCTGCGCCAGCTGGCCGGCGAGACGCCGCGTTCGATGCGCGTGCTGCGCAAGCCGATGCGCCTGCGCGCGCGCACCCGCACCGAAGGCGAGGGCGACACCGCGGCCGCGGTCGCCGAAGCCTCGGGCGATACCTCGACCCGCCTGCGCAGGACCCTGCTGCGGGCGGGACGGGAGCCCGGCATCACCAAGGAGCAGGCGCGCACGCCGCTGCCCGATGATGATGTGTGGACCAAGGACGTCTCGACCCGCATCCTGCGCAAGCACCGCGATCTCAAGGGCACCGGCGCCTTCGACCGCGCCAAGGAAGCCGAAGCCGCAGCGCGGACCCCCTCTGGGAGTCGTCCACCGACGTTGGCGCTCGAACGTCGCCCAGTGTCCGCGGCGATCCTCAGTCAGCGCAAACCCGAGTCGGCGGCCATCGCCCGGACCGGGGCTGGCACGGCGCGCATCGAGCAGTTGCCGGTGCGCAGCAAGCCGGTGATCGTTCACCAGGAGCGCGACCGCTCAATTGAGTTGCTGCTGGTCGCAGTCGCGCTGCTGCTCCTCGTGTTGATCTACAACTAAGATCAATTATGAACTTGACTTAGGTGGATGGCCCGGTTCGCGGCGCTGAGCTGCTACGCGTGGGTGCATCGGTCGTGTCGAGTGATGCAAGCGTTGCGAGTTGTGTTGGGCTCATGGTCTGGCAGGGTCCTGCCCTCCATGAGCGCCACCCATCCCGAACCCTCTGCTCATGAAGCTCCTCCCCTGCGTCCGGGCATGTATCCCGCCCTGCGCGATCCGCCCACGAACCCCGCGCAGTCGGTTGCGGATTCGCTGGTGCTCAGCGACCCTGACCCTGATGCCCGGCCGACCAGCAGCACGCTGGCCGGACGCTTCACCATCATCCATCAGCTTCCCGGCGCCCCCAGCGAGGAGCATTACGTCGCCCAGGACGCCCACAGTGGGCTGCCCGTGTACGTGCGGGTCTTCGCTGTCGACGTGCATCGCGACGGGCCGTTCCGTCGGCGCATGCGCGAACACGGCGAGGGACTGCGTGGTCTCGACCACCGCCACGTCGAGCGGGTCCTGGCCTACGGCGATCATCTTGGACATCCCTTCGTGGTCACCGACACGGTGGGCGGGCGCCGGCTGTCCGATCTGCTGACCGCCGGCGTGGCGATGCCCGAGGTCGAGGTGCTGCGCTTGATCGAGCAGGCCTCGCTCGGATTGCAGGAGGCCGCGGCGCTGGGAGCGACCCACGGTTCGCTCGGGCCGTCTTCGCTGCTCGTCGCCTTCACCAACACCGCGGTCGGAGTCGGCCTCGCCGATGTCGAGTACGTCCGCGTCACCGGATTCATCCACCCGCCGGCGCTGCGCCTGATGTCGGGCAGCGCGACCGCCGACGGATTCGCCTACGCCGCGCCGGAAGTCGTCGCCGGCGCGCTTGGCGACGAGCGTTCGGACATCTACTCGCTGGGCGCGATCATGTGCCGGATGCTGACCGGCACGCCTGCGGCCGGCGCCAATCGGCTGTCGACCGAACTGGCCGAACCGACGCGCACCATCATCCAGACCGCGATGGCACGGCGCAGCGATCAGCGCTTCCTCAACCACAACGGCATGATGGTGGCCTGCGCCAAGGCGATCCGCCACCTGACCGGACAGACTCCGCGCTCGCTACGCGTGCTGCGCAAACCGATGCTGCCGACCCCGCCGCGGCTGATCGACCTCGGTTCGCCGGACGACGAGTCGTCCTCGCGGCGGCGCAAGACGCTGATGCGTTCGGTCAGCGAGCGCCAGAACGCGCCAGCGCCGGCGCCAAACGCTCGCGGCAGCGGCGCGGCCAGCGACATGACCACGCGGATCATGCGCAAGCACCGCAATCTCAAGGACACCGGCCATTTCACCCGTCGCCAGGAGCGCGCCCTCGGCCAGCCGGGAACGGTCGCTGCGGCGCCGCCATCCCCTGCGCTCGAGGCGCGAGCCGCCGAGTCGCCGAAGCCATCGCCCGAGGCCCGCCGCGGTGTGCTGTGGCTCCTGCCGCTGATCGCCTTGGCGCTGGCGGCGCTGCTGCTGGCGCTGCGCTAGCAGCGCTGCTGAAAAACAGCAGCCGATCGGCGCAATCGGATTTCGCGGGCGCTCGCGCGCCTATTTTCCGCATCGTTCGAGCCGCTGACTTCCGCCGCCAAGCGCGACCGCGATAGCCGTAGGAGCTTTGGGCGCATCAACACCAGTGCGCCCTCTCACCCTGC
>JACDEC010000423.1 GCA_013816645.1 Planctomycetota bacterium | reverse complement strand
GCCTAACCCCTGTTATAATCGCAGCTTAGTGGTGCCCAAGAGAGGAATCGAACCTCCGACCTTCGCTTTACGAATGGTCCGGGGTGGTTGTTGGTCGTTCGTGGTGGCTGCGGGTTGGTCGGAATGGGCGCGATTCGCTGGTGGAATCGGGCCGGAACGACCGGTCGGGTTAGTGGTGGCGTAGGCGCGTGTGCCCGCGTCCGTGCCCGTTGCCCGTGGAAGTGCCCGTGTCGTCCGTGATGTGCCCGTGTGCGCCGGCGAGCAGGTTGGCGATGCCGCGCGCGTCGCCAGGCAGGACCGGGGAACCTGCTTCACGCGCGGTCACCGATCCGGCCAAGCGGTCGACGGCCAGCGATGCCTGGCGGGTGTTGGTCGCCCGGTAATGGTCGTAGCTCTCGGTGTCGGTGTGGCCGGTGAATAGCTGCTTGGTCGCGTCGTCGATGCCCAGGTGATCCATCACGCTGATCGCGTAGTCCTTCAGGCAGTAGACGCCCCACTGCGCGCGGTTGCCCAGCACGTGGCTCGACACGTTGTCCCAGTACCAGTCCAGGAACTGCTGCCACTTGCCGCGTTTGTTGCGTGCCCACGGCTTGCCGGTGGGGTGGCGATAGATCGGGTCATCAGGGCCGCGGCCGGCGGTCAGCGCGTCCAGCCGCTTGGCGAATGCGTCGTGCACGGGATGGCGCACCCATTCGCCGTTCTTCATGTCGGTGTGGGTCAGCAGGCGCTGCCGGCGGTCCCAGTGCTTCACGGGCAGGCGGCAGGTGTCCGACGGGCGACAGCCGAACGTGGCGATGTGCTCGACCTGCAGCGCGGCGCTGTCACCGAAGATCGCGGCGCGGTGCAGCAGTGCCTGGACTTCCTCGGCGAGCAGAAGCGGTGGCGTCGCGCGACCCCCCTCCTGGACCTTCTGCACCAGCAGCACGGTGTGGTCGATCGGCTGGCGCAGCGGCGGCATCGCCGCCCAGCGCAGCACGCCCTTGAGCAGCGACAGCGGCTTGTTGCGTCCGCGCGTCTTGCGCTGCTGCCAGGCCAGCACGGCGTCGACGGTGATGTCGGCGACGGTGCGCCACTGGTGGCCGTCGGGTTGATCGCGGCCGGCCATCTGGGTCATCACGGTGCGCAGCTCGAGCGCGTGCGCCTCGCCGATCATCCCGGTGTTGCGGTGCGCGGCGATGTAGCGGTCGACCACGTCATCGAACGACAGCGAGTCGACGCCACGGCGTGCGGGCTTCGCGCGCGCGAGCTCGGCCCGCTTCGACGCCAGGAACTCGTCGCGGTCCTTGACGGTGTCGAACACCGGGCCGCCGAACTTGATGTACTGCCCCGTCCCCGGATCGCGCGCGCCGGTGCGCCAGCGCACCTGCCACGGTCCTCGCTTCGGGCCCTGCACCCAAACGCTCACGTGCCGCTCACGGGGCGAGCCCTTCGCGCCAGCGCTGTTCCTCTTCGGCGGCGGCGCGCGCTGCTTCCGATGCCAGAGGGTCCTTGGCGATTTTCGCCAATGATTTGGCGCGCTGCTTCGACAGTCGCAGGGCAACCGGTGCACCGCCGCGGCGGTCTTCGCTGATGAGGATCACCACGAACGCGATCAGCGGACACAGCAGGCCGATGAATGCCCACGTCGCGAAATCGCGCCCACGGTGGCGCTGCGCGAACCAGCCGACGACGCATGCCGCGCAGATCCAGATCAGCACCGGCATGGCGTGCTCCGGTTGGCGCAAATACCGGTGTTTACCGTATGTTTCTCATCGCTCGATCGTGGTCCGACCATGGTTATTTCCTCGCCATTGCAAACTGCAGCAGTCTGCGCTTATAGTCGGCAATGCCATCCCGTTGCGACATGGACGCGCGCATCGTCACCCCGCACGTTCGTTCGGTGGAACCGCTGACTGACCGGGTGGTCCGGCTCGCATCGCAGCTTGCATGGCAAGCAGGTGCTGTTCGACCTGACGCAGCGCCGCTTCCTGCTCGGCTGCTTGCGCGCGGGCCTGATCGCGCTCGGTGATGGCGATGTCCCGTTCACCACGCAGACGATCGATGGTGCGCAGCAGCGTAATGCGATCCGCATCGTCGTCGTACGTCTCCGTCGGACTGAACACCCGGCTGGTGGTGGCGGCATCGGTAGCCAATAGACGTGTGCGCGCCAGTAAATCGCTGACCTCGGGCGGTGCGTTCGCCAGCCACCCAGCCTCCAGAAACTCGGCGCGCTCGCTGCCGGTCAGTTCCAGTACGTCCGCCCACTGCGCCAGGCGTTCTTCGGGCGGCTTCAGTCCACCCTTGAGCGCCGAGACGAACGCGCGCTCGAAGCCGCAGCGTCGTGCGAACTCGGTCTGGGTCATCCCTCGACGAAGGATCCATTCGCCGAGCAATTCCCCGAAGGCCTTGGCCACACACGGGGTATAGCACGATACTTGACATGGTGGGCGTTGTATCGTACTACGCTTACCATCCAAATCCTGAACCTGTAACAGCTGTTCATGACCAAGTCGTAAGGACGTTGTATCGTGATGTACAAGACTTTTGCCGAGTTCCTGGCCCCGCGACAGTCCGCCCTGCGCCTTGGAAACGAGGCCCTGGCGCGCCAGGTCGGCCGCAAGCGCCTGGTGGTCACTCGTTGGCGCGGCGGGGCATTCGTGCCCCACGACAGCATCCACCACCTGTTGGCCGCGGCGCTGCATGCGTCCGAGCAACAGATCGCCGACCTCTGCGCCGGCCAGCCGACCGACGTCGCCGACCTTCCCGCTGCTCCCTCGGCTGTGGCCTGATCCCATGGCCACAGCATCCGCCGCCGACGCCGGAACCGCTTCCCTCCTGCCGCTCCACCAGGCGAAGGACTTCCTGCTCGCCGAGATCCACGCCGCGGTGCGGCTGCTGCCGCCCGACGACCTGGCGCACGAACTCGGCGTCTGCGCCGATACCATCCGCTACCGGCTCAAGCACCCCAATGTCGCCCACTGGGGCGGCGACCTGACCGCGCTGGGCCGCATCCAGTTCCAGCACGCCGGCGCCTGCCAGCTGATCTGCGAACTGCGGCGCGGGATGCTCGGCAGTCACATGCCGGTCGGTGAGGCCACCGCGGTCGAATCGTCGCTGGCGGTGTCGCTGGGTCGGGCTGGAGACCTGGTGCGCCGCGGCGCCGACGCCCTGGCATCCCAGGGCCGCGTCGACGTGCACGAGGTCGACGGCGTCGAAGCCGCCGCCGACGCGATGATCGCCGAACTGGTCCTGCTCAAGCAGCACCTGCGCGCGCGCTTCCCGAGGGCGGCCCGCGCATGAGCCGCACCACCCTGCACCCCTACCACGACGCGCACGGCGAACTGTACCCCGAACTCGACTGGAGGTGGGTCACCGCCGCGGTGATGATCCAGTACTGCGCCTGCTGCCACGCGACGCTGACCAAGCGCGCGAACGACGGCGCGTTCGGTCGGGGCGAAGCCGACGGCGTGCGCTTCGTCCGCGGGCGCGCCGGGCAGACGCGCGGGCGCGGCCACTGGGAATACCGCCCGGGCATGATCTGGCAGCGCCGTCGCCTGGGTCGCTACGGCGACGCCGCGTTCGACTGGCAGAAGCTGCATCACCGCTTCCCGGTCTACAAC
>JACDEC010000043.1 GCA_013816645.1 Planctomycetota bacterium | reverse complement strand
GGCGCGCAGCGAGGCCGGGGCGAGGCTGATGACCAGGCTGGTGCCGTTGCTCGGCAGGACCGCGCCGTTGGCGCAATCGGTGACCGTGCCGGCGACCGGCATGGTGATGGTGATGGCGTTGGCCGCGGCGGTCGTGGTGTTGGCGATGGCCAGCCAGGTGCCGTGCGCGCCGCCATCGATCGAGCGGACGACCACGCCCGGTGCAGTGGTCGCGCCGCTCAGCCGCTGGCTGGGCCGCGCGGGCAGGGCGAGGAAGGCGGCATAGAACGCGCGCACGTGCTGGGGATAGCCGGTGGCCAGCGAACGGCCGGTGAGCATGCCGAGCCAGCGCGGGTCGCCGTTGGCGACGGCGATGACGTCGTTGAGTACGCAGCTCGGCCCAGCCAGTTCCATGTCCGCGCAGGCGTAGCCGAGTCCGCTGGCCGCGGGGATGGTGTCTTCGTTGAGCGGGAAGTGGCGGATCATCGCCAGGCCGTTGGTGGTGCGGAAGGCGTTCATGCCGCTGGCCACGCTCACGGTGTAGCGGCGGTTGTAGGGATAGGTCATGGCGATGGCATCGAGCGACGCATAATTCGCCGGATCGGGAGCGGGCACGCCGTGTTGCCATTCCCATCCCCCCATGTTCGGGGTGGGTCCGGTGACCCGGTTGTAGTAGCGGGTGTCGGCAGTCGCTTCGGCGAGGGTCATCACCGGGCGCCATCGATTGTGCTCGGGGCTGTTGATCAGCGCGCGCCAGCGGTCGGGGTTGCTCTCGGCGACGATCGGATCGCCAGTCAAGGCCGGCGACGATTCGTCGGCGGCGACGGTGAACAGCACCTGAGCCGCCGACAATCCATAGCCACGCAGGCGATCGCGGACGTCGACCAGGAAGGCGCGGCGCTGTAGGTTCCACCATGCCAGGTACTGACCGCGCAGGGTCGCGTCCGAGCGCAGGCGTTCGCGCGTGACCCAGGTGTTGCCGGTGCCGGCGGCGAAGCGCGCCATGGTCGCGTCCGAGAAGCTGACCGGCATCTGCGCCGGGCGCGGACGCAGCCAGACCCCGAGGATCTCGGCCTTCCCCAGCTGCTGGCGGATGGTGCAGTCGAGCATCTTGGCGAAATCTACGCGGGTATCGGGATCGGTGAGATCGGCATTGTTGATCTCGGACCACGAGACCTGGGTGTAATCCTGGGTCGCGGCGGCATTGGCGGGATCGAAGCGCAGCGGTTTTGCGCGCCGTTGCGGGCCCAGGCCGGTCTTGCCGACCGATCCGGCGTATTCGTAGTAGGGCAGCAGGGCGACGCCCTGCTGGCCGGCGAGGGTCAGCAGGTCTCCCCACAACGTCGAGTACCCGCTGACGTTGACCCAATCGTAGCCGTAGGTGGTGGCGCTGTCCCAGCCCTGGTTATGCCCGAACTCGAGCAGGTCCTTGCCGAACGCGCTCAGGCCGAGGGTCTTCATCAGGCGGATCTTGGCGGCGTACCAATCGATCCGGTTGGCGAAGGCACGTTGCTGGTTGTCGGCGGGCGACATCGCACCGTCTGCCATCTCCTCGCGCCAGAACGCCTGACGCCAGCCCAGCTCCTTGGGAGGCCGGTTGATCGTCAGGCGCAGGGTCGCCGGATCGGCGATCTTGCGCAGACGGATCGCCGACACCGCGGCGCCGGCGCTGCCGACGAAGCGGCGGCGCTCGGGCTGGGCGATCACCACGCGGAAGCCGTTGGCCGGGGTCAGCGGACGCCAAGCGGGATTACGCGGCGAGTCCAGGTCGAAGCTGCGCTCATTCAGGGTGAACACGCTGCGCCAGGTGCGCACGCCGTTGGCCAGCGGGGTGTCGAGCACCTCGGGATTGCAGTCGGTGTACTGGTACATGCTGTCGGGCAGGCTGGCTCCGCAGGCGATGCCGCGGGCGGTATCATCGCCGCGGTTGAGCAGGAAGAACGAACGTGGTTGGTCCTCGACGACGTCGACCTCGAGGACGTAGGTCGCGCCGGCGATCAGGCCCTTGCTCTCGCCGAGCCGCACCGCGACGTAGCCGTAGCTGGTGGTCGGCGGGATGACCCGCGCCGCCACGCCGGCCACGGTCTGCACCGTGCTGCATCCCGCTGGTGACTGCACGAAGCGGTGGCCGGGATCGCCGAGCGCGAGGTTGACCTCGTCGATCACCGGCGCGGCCGCGATCGCGTTGAGGAACTCGTCGGCGCGCGCGAGCGAAGCGCTCGTGAGGAGGATGATCGCGCATTGCAGGGAATGCAGGCAGTGCAGGGAATGCTGGGAGTGCAGGCGCATGATGTTTTCCCCTGGAGTTGGAAAGCACCGCGCACGGTAGTGCGTCGACGATCAGTCGAGTCGGCAAATCAGCGTCACGCGTCCACGGGCCTGCGCGTGTATCAATACCACGCGGATCTTGTGCATATTTCGCAGCGCATGGGGAGAGCACGCCCCGGCATTCGGCACCATCTGTGCTATGGCGCGGCAAACACCGCTATCTACTGGGTTTGCTGATGCGCCCGCCGATGTGCTAGGCAGATGCTTTGGCATCTGCGTGGTCGTTTCAGCGAGCGAAATGGGCCTGCGATACCCGAAACTCGACGCATGCAACGACCGCAACAATCGCAAGTTGAGGGCACCGATGATGGCACACGAATGGCAGTTTATGCTCCTGGTCAGCGCGCGGTGCTGAGTCTATCGCCCAGTGCTGCGGGGTCGGTGGTCGGCAGCTGGCACGAGGTGCCCGTGCACACGAAAGCCGTGGCTGGCGCCTCGGGAAGCGGCATCGCGGCCAGGAATGGCTGATCGACCGCGAGCAGTGCCCTGGCTGGTCCGTCGAGCAGGATGATCACCCGTTCGGGCGGCGAGCGCTGGGCGATGCGCAGCAGCGCGCTGGCGCTGGCGGCCGTTCCGGTGATGACGATGCGCCGCAATGGTCGCTCGAGCAACATGACCGCCGCGAGCGCCGCCGGCATGCCGGTCGGCGCGGACGCTGCCCGCCGGCTCAGCGCCGTGCCGATGACCAGCAGGCCTTTGCGTCGTGCGTGGTCATCGAAGACTTCGGCCAGGCGGATGCCGGCATCCAACGCCACCGCGGAGGCCGACGGCTCGGCGCCATCGTAGTCTTCGCGCTGGCGCAGCAGCACGCTGGGATCGCGCCCGTCGGTATCGAACCAGCCGCCGTCGGGATCGCTGAAATCGCGGTCCAGCCTGGTGAGCAGCGCGTTGGCCCAAGCGAACCAGCGGCTCTCGCCGGTGGTTTCGGCGAGCGCGACCAGTCCCTGCGCGAGGTAGGCGTGGTCGGTCGCCATGGCCTGCGTGCCGTCGCGCTGCCCGCGCCGCCAGGTCCGGAACAGGGTGCCGGTGGCCTCGTCGAAGAGCTGATCGCGCAGGAAGCTCGCCGCCCTGCTCGCCGCTGCGGCGTAGCGCGGCTCGTCGAGCGCCTGCGCTGCTCGCGCCAGGCCATGGATCATCAAGCCATTCCAGGCGGTGATGATCTTGTCGTCGCGGTGCGGTCGCGGGCGGGCGGAACGCGCCGCGGTCAGCTTGGTCGTCGCTGCGTCGAGTAGCGTCTCCACCGTGCCCGCCTCGGTTCCGAGCGCGCGGGCGATGTCGGCGGCATCCTCGGCGATGTCCAGCACGTTGCGCCCGCGCAGTGCTCCGCGCGGATCGAGTTCGGCGCGGACGTTGCCCGCCGGGGTGATGGCGAAGCGGCGGCGGACCACGGCGGCCTCGTCGGCAGTCAACGCAGCCCCGATCTCGGCGTCGCTCCACACGTACCAGGCGCCTTCCGCGTGCGCATCGCCGTCCGCGTCGAGCAGGCTGTCCGCGTCCTCGGCGGCGTGGAAGCCCCCGGCGGGGTCGCTGAGGTCGCGGATCACGTAGTCGCAGAGCCGGCGCAACACCGCCGCCAGTTCGGGATCGCCGGTCAGGCGGTAGGCCTCGCTCAGGGTGACCGCGAGCTGGCCCTGGTCGTAGAGCATCTTCTCGAAGTGCGGGACCCGCCAGGCGCCGTCGACGCTGTAGCGATGGAAGCCGCCCCCGAGGTGATCGTGGATACCGCCGCGCGCCATCGCCCGGAGCGTGCCGAGCACCATCGCCAAGGCGCGACGTCCGTCATCGCTGGCGGGATCGCGGCGATGCGCGGCGAGCAGCGCGTCGAGCGCGGCGGGACGCGGGAACTTGGGGCCATCACCGAAGCCGCCGCGCTGCGCATCGAAGCGCGCGGCGCAGGCGGCGATCAGTTCTCTGCACAGGTGGCCGGCGCTGGGGGGCTCGGTGCCGTCTGGCGCTGGTGCTGGAGCCGACTGGGCGCGCAAGGCGGCCAGGGCCTGTTCGCCTTGCTGTTCGAGATCAGCGCGCCGGGTGCGCCAGAGATCGTCGATCTGGCGCAGGACGCTGACCAGTCCGGACTGCCCGTCCTGATCGACCGGTGGGAAATAGGTGCCACCCAGGAACGGCTTGAGTTCCGGGGTCAACCAGACGCTGAGCGGCTAGCCGCCGCGGCCGAGGCTGGCTTGGACATAGTCCATGTACACGCGGTCGACATCGGGGCGCTGCTCGCGATCGACTTTGATGCTGATGAAGCGTTTGTTCAGCAGGGCGGCGATCGCGGGGTCGCAGAAGCTCTCGCGCGCCATCACATGGCACCAGTGGCAGGTCGAATAGCCGATCGACAGGAAGATCGGCTTGCCCTGCTGCTTGGCCGCGGCGAAGGCTTCATCGCCCCACTCGTACCAGTCGACCGGATTGTCGGCGTGCTGTTGGAGGTAGGGGCTGCTGCTGCGCGCCAACCGGCGGTGGTGTGCGGCAGCGGGCTGCGCGGCCGAGGTCGGCGGGACGGCATCGGTTCGCGGTGGAGTCTCGGTCCCGCCAAGGTGCCCAGCGATGAGCCAGGCGGCGATGGTTGCGAGGTGCAGGGGGGCTGCGCTCATGCTGACGAGTGTGCGGACTGCGCCGGCGGCGGCGAGCGCTACCGCCATGGCTCAGACAGCTCGCCTCAGCTTCAGCCGTTGCCGACCACCGTGCCGATGATCCTGACGTTGTCGAAGCCGACGGTCGAGAGCTGCCCATCGCGCGAGCTGGTCACGGCCAGGCCGATCGAGACATCGGTCAGCATGCTGATGGTCGCGGTGCCCACCAGTTGCCAGGAGACGCCATCGGTTGAACGGTAGGCCGAGAAGGTCTTGCCGACCCGGGTCAGCCGTACCCAGCCAGGCGCCGCGCCGGAGACCGAGGTCAGCGACGTCGAACCGCTGGTCTTGAGCCGACGCTGGAAGCACGCGCCATTGCCGGGAGTCAATGCCATCAGCGCGAACCGGGCCTGCGCCGAGCCGCTCTCGCGGATCATCACCCCGGCCTTGGCCCAGGCGTCGGTGTTGCCTTGGCTGGAGACCCGGGCGGTGATCTCGCCATCGCCGCGCAGCGTCTGGGCGGTGAAGCGGAACGCGTCGGACGAACCGCCGATGCCGGCGCCGGAACCCGCCACGGTCCAGGCGCCCGCGCTGTGGCTGACGCTGCCCGTAACCGCGACCGCGCCGATGTCGGTGCTCGTCCAGCCCGAGGGCAGCGCTCCACCGCCACCACCACTTCCACCACTCCCGCCACCGTCCGCTGTCGCCGGGGACAGGTAAACTCCCGCGATCACCTGCTGGGCGAGGCTCGGCCCCGACCAGGCCACGGCCAGGCAATCGCCGCCGCCGCCCTCCTTGTGCAGCGCCTCGATGGAGTATTTCACGCCCGCCTGCAGGGTGATGGTCGCCGAACGTTGTTCGGGAAATTTGGCCCATTCGCGAGGATTGGTCCAACTCGGCAACGAGGCGATGCGCGACTTGCCCGCGGGATTGGCGTCGGCGCTCAGCCAGAGTTCGCAGCTGTCGTCCCCGGCGATCCAGAAGGTGTAGGCGCCGCTCACCGGAGGATGGACGAAGCCGCGCATGCGCGTCGCGTAGTTATCGGCCCAATTGCTCGGCGCTTCAAATGTGGTGGCGGGAGCGCTGCCTGACGGGCTGCTGCCCACCGGGATCTCGGCGATGGTGTTGCCGGCGACGCCCGTCCACCACTCGCGCAGGATGGTGCCGGTTCCCGTCGGTGCCGGCGCAGTGACGGTGAGCACGAAGCTGGTCGTGGCGGTCAGGGATCCGTCCGACACCGTGATGGTGATGGTCGTCGAACCGCTGCGGCCGCTCGCCGGGGTGATCGAGACCGTGCGATTGGCATCGGCGCCGGCGAAGACGATGGCGGAAACCGGCACCAGGGCGCTGTCCGAAGACGCGGCGCTGAGGGTCAGCGAACCAGCCGCGGTCTGGGCATCGCCGATGGTGAACGGGATCGGGCCCACCGCGGTGTCCTGGGCGGTCGTCCGGTTGGCGATGGTCGAGATCGTCGGCGCGGTGTTGGCGGGCGGCGCCGTTCCCGCGGTGTGCGGCCCGATCAGCACCGCGGCCTGCTGCGCGCGCTGCTGGAACTGCACGATCTCCTGATCCTGCATCGCCTGGGTGATCGGCGCGTCGGGCAGGTGGGTGTTCTGGTTCTGCAGCATGCCGGTGGGATCGGCGCTGCCCCAGTCGTTGCGGCCGGCGTAGGGCCGCTGGTAGTTCGGGTTGGCCCAGCCGATGGTGTTGTCGACGACCCGGATGTCCTGCATGGCGCCCACCACCTCGGGGTTGCCGGCGTAGTAGTCGAACACCGCGGTGGCCGCGAAGCTGCCGCGCATCCACTGCCCGTCCGGCGTCTTGCCGGTCGAGATCATGCGATTGTGGTGGAACCAGATGTGCGAACCGGCGGCGACGTTCATGCCCGCATTGGTGGTGTTGACCACGACGTTGCCGTAGGCCTCGATGTAGGCGGCCTTGGTGTGATCGGGTCCGTCGATGATCACCCCCGATCCCGAGGAATCGTCGCTGACCGCGTTGATCGGGTACGAGCCGTGGAGGTAGTTGTCGTGGACCTTGAACCAGCTGTCCGACCGGCCACCGGCCTTGAAGAAGTTGATCAGATCCTCCGAGCAGCTCTTCCCCGGTTCGTTGACCACCTCGTTCCAGGCGATCTCGGCGAAGCGCGGATTGCCCGCGGGCTGGCGGTAATTGCCGGCCGCGACGAAGTTCTGGATGGCTCGCCCACCGTTGGCGATGCGACCATCGATGTTGCGCACCCGGTTGAAGCGCACGATCAGGGTGTTGGTGGCGGTGCCGTTGCCGGAATATTCGTCGGTGGCGATCGCGGTGCCGGTGTTCTCGAAGAAGTTGTTCTCGACCACCAGGTGGCGGTAGCCCCAGGCGTGGATGGCCCGGCCGCGGGCGCGACTGCCATCGATGGGCTGCTTGCCGTGGAAGCTGCTGTGGCGCACGGTCAGGTTGGTCACGCCCCAGTCGCTGCCGATGAGGTTGCCGGGACCGGCGAGGTGGGCGTACTCGATCACCACCGCGGCGCTGGTGGCGATGCGCACCGCGGGCACGGTGTCGCTGGTCGATCGCCAGTTCCCCGAATAGGTGCCACCCGCGGTGATGACGATCGGAGCGCTGTAGCTCGTCGGCTCGGCGGTGGAGAGCGGCACCGCGTCGGCAGCGTGCAGATGCAGGCACGACACGACGAGGGCCATGCCGAGCCGCCACCGCGTCCCGCCGCGCAGCGGATGACGACCAGGCAGCGGACGACGAGCAGGGAGCCCGAGGGTAACAGCGACGAAGGTCATGGGATCCTCGCTCGCCATCCATGGCCGTGCAGTGGGCGGTCTGCGGATCCATCCGTCGACCGGCAATCTGCGCGAGATAATACGTATTTTCACGGCTAACAACCGGCGCATCGCCGGTGGCATCGGCGGTGCGATGCACGCCCGTCGGAAGTCGCGCGCGCACCCAGGCTTGCAGCCCTCGCCGTGCGAGCACAGGCGGTCGACCGCGGTCACGGTGCGACGAGCGTCTCCGCGGCCTTCAGCCATTGGGCCTGCTCCGCATCCAGGTCGTGTTCCCCGGCCAGCTTCGCCAAAGCCTGGAAGCGCGCCGCGGGATCGCACCCGCTGAGCACCCAGATCTTGGCCGTGCATTCGGGGCAGGCGTCCATGGTCCGTCGATCGGTTTCCCTGAGGTTGTTCGAGCCGCTCATCAGGCAGTTCCACGCCGTGCAGTGGTGCATGGTGAACATGTGGCCGGTCTCGTGCAGCGCGGTCTTGAGCATGCGACGCAGCAGGCCGAGACGGTCTTGCGCGGGATCGCCGAAACGCGCCACCGACCATACGCCGACCCGCTGGTCGTAGGTCGCCATGCCGAAGACGAAGTTCCATTCCTCGCCCGGCCACAGGTCGGTGGCGGTCAGGCCGAGCACCGCGATCGCGTCGTCGGGACGGTGGGCGCGCAACTGCTGCAGGAGCCATCCGTTCGCCACTGCATCCGCCTGGTCGCCGGGTTCACCCGTCGCGCCCGCGCTGGCGGCTCGCCGAGGTCGAGCACCGGCTGCAGGCGCACCGGCAGTTGGAAGAATGCTCCGAGGAAGGCGACGGTGTCGGCGACCAGGAAGGCACGCGCGTCGTCGAAGGCGCCGAGCGGCTGCAGGCAGATCGTGCGTCGCTTCGCGGTCGGCACGTTGCGCGGCGCGGCGCGCCATTGCGCGAAGGTCTGACCGGCCTCTTCGTGCGCTTCCAGCCAGTCGCCGGGTTCCGGCGGCCCCATCGGCGTGTGCAGCGGCGCGAGCCGCAGCGCGAGCGCGTGCAGTCGCGCGGCGGCGAGATCATCGAGCGTCGCCGCCTGAGCGACGAAGGCGATCAGCAGCCAGCAGGCCAGCAGGTGGCGCATGCCGCGATGATGGCGATCGGACGCAGGAAGCCAATGCGGGACGGGAGATCACGGTGGTCGCAGCCTGCGGATCGCCGAGTACGCGACGGTGGGTCGACCAGACCTCGCGCCGATATCGGAATAATCCGCAACTCTCCAAATCCCCTCCGAGGCGCGATTGCAACGTTGAGTTTCGCTAGCCGCGGGATCGTTTCGACCAATACCGTCCTACGATCGCCGACGTCCGGGCCAACTGGTCGAGCCCGACGCTGAATAAAAAACCATGCGACCGCCAAGGTACCTCTTATGAGCAGGTTCTCCGTGCCTTCATGTCCCTCCCGGATCTTCCTCACCTGGTTCCTCGCCCTGGTGGCCAGCGGAGCGGCCCATGCCGCGACGCCCTACCTGATATGCGAGGTCGCTTCGCCGACGTTATGGCCACCCAACCACACGTTCGTCGACATCGGCCTGGACGTGCGTTACGTCGATTCCTGCGGCTGCGTGCGCAGGCTCAACGGCAACCAGTTCGACGTCGCCATCACCCAGGACGAGCCGCTCGACGATATCGGCGATGGACATTTCGAGCCAGATGCCTGTCTCGAGGTCGATGCCTGCGGGTGCTACCACCTGCATGTGCGCGCCGAACGCCAGGGTCCGGCGTGGAACAAGGATGATACCGGTCCCAAGACCACCGGGGCCGGCGATGGACGCGTCTATCTGATCGTCGTCACGAGAACCGTGGCTGGTGTGCAGTACCGCTGCTGCGCAACCGTCACCGTGGCCCACAGCCAGAACAAGGACGCCAAGGCCTCGGTCGCGGCCCAGGCTCAGGCCGCCAAGGCCGCGTGCGAACGCGACGGCACCATGCTGGAGTACGATTCCGAAGGCGACGGCCCCTGCGTGGTCGCCAAACAGTGAGCGAGCGGATCCCGCGCGCGGCTCCGCCCGCGCGCGGAGATTCTGACGCGGTCAGGCCATCGGCGAACAGTGCGCCAGATCGGACCTGAAGCGGCGCGTGGCGGTGGGAGCGCGTGGCGGCGGTGAGGAGGTCAGCCCGCTCGGCCGGCACCGGAGGAAACCCGCCGTGATGATGCAGACGTTGCGGCCCGACCCCGGTGAGCCACGCGCTGGTTCCCCGGGGCCCTCGTTGCAGGGGGAGTCGCTGACGACAGTTGCCCATTGTTCGGCTACACTCTCCGTCGATGGATGCCCAAAAACCGGCGCGCGAAACGGAGGCTCGACGGCCAGCGACCTCGCTGGCGGCGACGCGGGCAGACGATGACCCGCGCCAAGGATCGACCCTGGCGCGCACGGTTTCCGATGGCGTCAGTGGTGCGGATGCGAAAGCCGTAGCCGGCCTCGCGCAACCGGCCACGCTCAGCGGATCCGGGGACCGGTACCGCGTCCTCGGCGAACTGGGAGCCGGCGCCAATGGTCGGGTCTTCGCCGCCGAGGATCGCGACCTCGGGCGGACCGTCGCCGTGAAGGTGCTCCAGGGCCACGAAGTCGAGGGGCGCCGCGACCGGTTCCTCAACGAGGCGCGCGTCACCGCGTCGCTCGAGCACCCCGGCGTGGTGCCGGTGTACGACGTCGGTCGCACCGCCGCGGGCGCGCCGTACTTCACCATGAAGCGCGTGGGCGGAGTCTCGCTCGGAGCGGCGCTGGCCAGCACGGGCGCTGCGCCGGCCGCCATCGTCGACCTCAACGCGCGGGTCACCGTCCTGCTGAAGATCTGCGATGCGCTCGCCGCTGCGCACAGCCGCGGCGTCCTCCACTGCGACATCAAGCCCGACAACGTGATGGTGGGCGAGTTCGGCGAAGTCCTGGTCGTCGACTGGGGCATCGCCGCCAGCGTCGCCGACGCCGGCAGCTCGCCGGGCGGGCGCAGCGGCACGCCGCTCTACATGAGTCCCGAGCAGGCGCGCGGCGAGCCGCTGAGCGTGGCCAGCGACATCTACGCGCTGGGCGCGACCATGTTCGTGCTGCTGGTCGGACGGCCTCCCACCCGCGCAGCCGACGAAGCCGGCTTCTGGGAGAAGAAGCGCTCCGGGCGGATCGATCCGCTGAGCGCCGAGGAGCGCGCGCGCGTGCCCGGGCAGCTGCTGGCCATCGCGCACCAGGCGCTGGCGCCGCGCGCTGGCGACCGATACGCGTCGGTGTCCGCGTTCGCCGAGGACCTGCGGCGATGGCAGTCCGGCCTGGCGGTCAGCGTCTATCACGATCCGCTCGGCGAGCGATTGCATCGCTGGTGGCGCCTGCATCGCCGCGCGCTGCTCGCGTCGATCGCGGTCTGCTCCTGCGTCGTCGCCCTGGTGGTGTTCCTCTACCGCGAGCGTCTGAAGGAGATCGCGGCCTGGGGGCCGCCGACCATCGTCGAGAGCTTCGCAGACGATGCCTGGCAGCAGCGATGGACCGTGCTGGGCGGTTCGTTCGAGGCGCGCGATGGCGCGCTGGTCGGCACCGGACCGGCGGCGAGCGTGCTGCTGTACCGCGCCCGCCTGTCGGGCGCGGCGGCGATCGAGTTCACCGGCACCATCCTGCCGGGATCCATCCCCTGCGACCTGTCGGTGATCTTCCTGCCCGAGGCGCGCTGGAGTCCCGACGGCGGTCTCGCAGCGCGCGGGCCGACCTGGGAACTCAAGGCCGGCGCGTTCGACAATTCGTGTTGCGCCATCATCAGCCCCGACCAGCGTCGGGTCGCTATCAAATATCGCCGTCTGGAACCCGGCCGCGCGCATCGCATCCGCGCCGAGGTCGAGGGCGAGCGGCTGGCCCTGTTCGTCGACGGCGAACTGGTGTGCGAACACCGCGAGCCGTTCCCATTCACCGGCGGTCATTTCGCGTTGCTGGGCTACTTCCCAGGCAAGGCCTTCGCCGACGCGCGCATCACCAGCAAGGGCATGCCCGAGCGCGTACCGGCGACCGCCTATGGCGATGCCTTCGCCGAGCGCGGCGATTGGGCGGCGGCGATCGAGCAGTACGCACGGGTCATCGCCGCGCACGGCGGCAGCGACCTCGCCGACGAGGCCCGCTACCGCATGGGATTGTGCCAGCTGCGCTCCGGGGACCACGCCGTCGCGGAGGCGACCTGGACCGCGTTGCGCGGCGGGCCCTTCGAGGTGCGCACGCGAGCCTTGATGATCGATGCGCGCTTCGCCGTCGACCCGGTGAGCACCGTGAGCCCTCAATTCCGCGGCGAGATCGCCCAGCCTTACGGAATCGCTGCACCGGAAGCCGCGACCGCCGAGGTGGCCGAGCTGGCGG
>JACDEC010000422.1 GCA_013816645.1 Planctomycetota bacterium | reverse complement strand
ACCATCTGCGGCATGTGGTCGGCGAGCCTCTGCCAGCGCTCCTCCGCCTGGCGCGCGGCAAGCTCGGCGGTCTTGGCCTCGTGGATGTCGTAGCACAGGCCAATCCACCAGGTGCCGCCGGGGCCGGGGGCGGCATGGCCGCTGTTGGAAAACCAGCGGTAGCAGCCGTCGCTGCCGCGGCGGATCCGGACCGTAACCTCATACGGCTGGCCGCTGCTTCGGCTTGCCTCCCACGTCGCGAACATCCCGGGGTGGTCGTCGTCATGGAATATGCCGCGCCAGCCGATGGCCCGCGCGACGGTCGACTCCACCCCGACATAGGCCTGCCAGCGGCGATTCGCCCAGGCAAGCAGCCCATCGGGACCGACCACCCAGACCAGCGCGGGCAATGCTTCGAGCAGCACCCCCGCCCCAGATCCGGTGAGGATCTCCGGTAATGGCATGGCCTCAGGAGAGGGTTGGGACGTCACGCGGCCCCCGAGTCTGGTTTGTTCGTCGCGCCCTGGCAACGATTCTGGCGACCTTCCACAGCAAACAGCTGACATCGTTCCCCGCTCGCATCGCGGCCAACCCAGGGCTGATCCACAGCTGGGACCGGTCGCGCAGACCTGTGCACGATCGCGTGGACGGGCGGCACATCGTCTGCGCCCTCGGATTTCGCGGGGCGCTGGTGCACCTATTTTTCACGAAATCCGTGACCACCGGACTCCTTGTTTCGTTGGTCTGCGCCCCCAGGCCCCCCCGCAGGATGCTTGTTCAATATCTGCTAGGCCGGTATGCCGGCGCCGACCGCCTTCCACATCGCGATCTCGTCGCAGTCGAGGAAGCGGTGGCAGCGCACGCACTCGCCCCAGACCTTCTCGGGCAGGCGCGAACGGTCGACCTTGGTGAAGCCAAGCTTGGCGAAGAAGTCGACCTGGTAGGTCAGGCAGAACACCCGCTCGAGCCCGAGCCTGGCCGCTTCGTCGCAGCAGCGTTCGACCAGACCCTTGCCGACCCCCCGTCCATGCGCGGCCTCGGCTACCGCCAACGACTTCAACTCGGCGATCTTGTCGGTGTCGATGTGCAACGCGGCGCAGCCGACGATCCCGCCGACCTCGGCCTCGGCGACGATGAAGTCACGGACGGTCTCGTAGAGTTCGTTGGTCGGGCGCGGCAGCATCAGCTTGCGCTCGGCCCAATGGCCGATGATCGCATGGAGCGCGGGGACGTCGCCGAGCCGCGCCGGCCGGTAGATGATGGAGAGCGTGGAAGTCATGGGATCGTCGCGCCCAGTTCAGCGCCGCGGCCCGATCACGGAAGGCAAACTTCGCGCAGCGCGATGAATCAATAGCGGCGGACGTTGCTGCGCCCGCTGGCACCGGCGCCGGTGCCGACGCCCGGGGCGGGAATGGCGACCGCGGGCTGCGGAGGGATGATCTGGTCGAGGCGGTCGATGAGCTTGCCGAGGAACTGCCGGCGCTTCTCCATGACATCAGCCTCGCTCTTGCGCTTGCGCAGGTCGATGACCTCGGGCTGCTCGCCGAGGAACGCCGCGAGGTACTCGGCCTCGGCCAGATGGGTCAGGACTTCGCCGAGCTGGGCGTCGAGCGCCTTGAGCTCCTCGGCGTACTTGGCCCGGAAGCGCTTGAGCACTTCGATCTTCTGTCCATCGCTCAATGTGACGGAGAGTGGCGGCAGCGGCATGGCGCGATGCTACGTCCTCCCCGCACCGGTCTCAAGGACACTGTCGCAGGCATTCCGCCCGGTCGGGCAACCAGCGCGGGGGCTCGCTCAGGGGCGCAGGCCGCCTGGGACCCCTTTGACGACGATGCTCACGGCGTCGTGGGGATGCAGGCTCTCGACGTGGGCCGCGCGGATGCGGTAGTCGGCGATGCGCGAGTCGGCCTCCAGGGCCTTGCGCATGCGACGCGCAGCGTCCTCGCAGAACATCGGGTTGGAGCCGTTGAGGCGGGCGAATTCCTGCTCGTCCTCGCGCTTGACCGCGGCCTGGACCGGGGTGCCCAGCGCGGCTTCGATACGGTCGATCAGCTCAATGGCGCCCGGCGCGTCGTCGCCTTCGGCGCATTCGATCTGCACATCGGCGTAACTGCGCTGGCTGTGCGGCGTGGCGAGGATCGACTGCTCGAGCCCCAGCCAGGCGGTGACCTCTTCGGAGGTCAGGGTCCTGCGTCCGGCGAAGTCGCTCTGGAACTTGTCCTGGATCAGCTGGCGGGCGAGCGCCGCCGAGCAGGGGCAGGTGCTCGAATAGGCGATGCGCACACCGAGGCGCAGGCGGCAGCGGCCGTCGACGAGCTGCCCGCCGACGGTCACGGGGTAGGCGCGCCAAGCGCTGTTGGCCGAGACCAGGGCGGGACGACGCACGGGTTGCTCGAAGGACAGGACCACTTCGGCCGAGCGGCTGACTCCGACATGCGAGCCGACGAAGGCTTGGAGCAGGCGACGGATCACCACCGGCGACAGCTCCTCCTCGCCGAGGATCGCCTGCAGCGACAGGAAGAGGCGCGACATGTGGATGCCGCGGACGTTGGGGTCGTCGAGGCTGACGTAGGCATCGGCCTTGGCCGGAACAAGAACCAGCGCGCCGGCGTCGTCGCGCAGCCGGACCGGCACTTCGACGCCGGACATGCCGACGCGGTCGAGCGGACCGGATTGCGGTCCCGCCTGGGCGGCGACGTCGGGCAGCGACCCGACCTCGGCCAGGGAACGGAGGAGATCCTGGGGGGACATCGGCGCCCAGGATGCCCCCCCTGCGCAGGCGTACAAGCCGCATGGACCCCATGGTTGCCGTCCTTCTGTCGCGCAAACCGGGCTTTCGCGCCCTGGCGTGGCCGCCAAGGTGCGGCCATGGACCTGATCCTCGCCAGCACCTCCCGCTATCGGCGCACCCTCCTCGAGCGACTGGGCGTGCCGTTCCGCTGCGAGGCCCCGCGCTGCGACGAAGATGCGCTCAAACCCGGCGGCCCGCGCGATCCCGTGGCCCTCGCCGCCTACCTGGCCGAAGCCAAGGCCGCGAGCGTCGCCGGCGCATTTCCAGATGCGATCGTGATCGGCAGCGACCAGCTCGTCGCGCTCGATCAGGACGTGCTCGGCAAGCCCGGCGACGCGACCGGCGCGACAGCCCAGCTGACGCGCATGAGCGGGCGCGAGCACCGCCTGGTCACCGCGCTGGTGGTGATCAGCAAGGGGCAATGCCACCGCCACAACGACATCACCACCCTGGCGATGCGCCGACTCGACGCCGCGGCGATCGCTCGCTACATCGCCGCCGATCAGCCGTTCGATTGCGCCGGCTCCTATAAGCTCGAATGCCGCGGCATCGCCTTGTTCGAGCGCATCGATTCCGCCGATCACAGCGCGATCACCGGCCTGCCGCTGATCGCCCTGACCACCCGGCTGCGCGCGCTGGGCGTCCCGATTCCCTGAGGCCGCTCAGCCAGCGGCGCGCGCGGCGAAACCAGCAGTCAGCTCGCCGAGGGTTTGCACCCGCAGCAGGCGCTGGCGCTCGTCGTCGCGCCCGGTGAACAGATCGCCGGCGCGGTAGTACTTCACCAGCTGCTTGAGTCGCGCCACCGCGGTGCGTTCGCCATAGCGCTCGGCGAGCGCGCGGCCGTAGGC
>JACDEC010000421.1 GCA_013816645.1 Planctomycetota bacterium | reverse complement strand
AGCCCTGCCCGCACAGCAGCGCGCCGCCGGCGACCAGCACCAGCAGCACGATCAGCGCAGCGATCACAATCCCCGGCCGCATCGCTGCGCAGTGTGGCTCCGGCCGCGCGCGCGCCATGGTCACTCCGACCCCTGCGCATCAGGACTTCCGGACCTCCGAACTTCCGGACCTCCGGACTTTACCATTAGAACCGCGCGACGACGCCCGCGAACAACGCCCGCGGCATGCCGGTATAGGCGTAAGTGGCCCCGAAGCTGTCGTTGGAATTGTCGGTGATCGCCGCGTCGGCCAGGTTCTCGCCGCGCACGTACGCGTCGATCGCGCGGGTCACGTGCCAGCCGACGATCGCGGACATGGTGACGTAGCCGTCGATGCGCCGATCGTCGAAGCTGCGCCGGCTGCCCGCGAGGTCGACGCCGAGCGTGGCCCAGCCGAGCGGTGCGCGGGCGGTCGCCTCGAGCGCACCCTTGTCCTCGGGCACGCCGATGAACTCCGCGCCGTTCTCGTCCGAGGTCCGCTGCCAGGTGTAAGTCGCGCGAAACGCCACGGGCAGGCGGTGATCATCCCAGGCGACCTCGTTCTCGAGACCGTGGGCGTGGGCGCGCGAATCCTCGTTGACCAGCGTGCCGGTGGCGGGGGTGGTGCTGAAGTCGAAGACCGAGGTGATGCGGTTGCGGTACCGGGTGTCGAACCACGTCGAAGTCACGGTCACCGACTCGACCGGCGCGACCGTGACCCCGGCTTCCCATCCGACGCTGCGCTGGGGCTCGAGATCGGGATTGGGGCTGAAGACCAGGAAGGGATCGGCGTACACGCCGTACTGCTCGTCGAGGCTGGCGGCGCGGAAAGCGCTGGCCACCGACGCGCGCAGCGTGAGCAGCCGATCCCACAGGAACCACGCCGCGCCGAGGCGGCCGGTGTCGGCGTCGCCCGCGTTGCTGTGAAAGTCGTGGCGCACCACCGCCGAGAGCTCGAAAGGATCCGGGCTCCACAACGCTTCGGCGTAGGTGCCGACGTTGCTCTGGAAGCGATCGGAGACGCTGGTGGTGTCCGCCTGCTGGCGCAGCGCGTCGGCGCCGAGCAGCAGACGCAGCGACGGCAGCGCCTGGGCGATCAGCCGCGCCGCGGCGAAGTGCTCTTGCGCGTCGTAGCGCTCGTCGCCGAGCGGCCCGTGCTCGGTGCGCTCGAGGCGGGTGAGCGCGGCGTCCACGGCCACGCCGAGCTCGGTGGTCAGGTCCGCTTCGCCGCCAGCGGCGGCGCGCCAGCGTCGTTGCCGACGCTCGGACACCGCATCGTCGGGTTGATCGAAGGCGTCGTATTCGTGGCGCGCCAGCCCACCGGCGCCGGCACCGTAGAGCATCAGCACGTCGCTCGGGCGCCACTCCACGCGGGCATTGGCGCCGCCGCGCGCGACGCCATCGGCCTCGTGCCCGTCGGGATCGCCGTCGAGGCGATCGGTGAGCACGCTGAATCCGTCGGAACGCAAGCCGTCGATGCCGGCGGCGTATCCCAAGCGCGGTCGACCGTCGGCGTCGCGCGCATCGCCGAGCGGGCCGCTGACGCTCGCCGACGCGGCCGCGGTGCCGAACGATCCGCCCTCGCCCTGCAGGCGCGCCTGCGGCTGGGCAGTCGGGCGCAAGCTGATCAGATTGATGACGCCGCCGACCGCGCGCGATCCGTAGAGACCGGACTGCGGCCCGCGCACCACCTCGATGCGCTCGAAGGCCGCAGCCGGCAGCGCGCCGAGGAACGGTTCGCCCGACACCGTGCCGGGGTCGTTGACCGGGATGCCGTCGAGCAGCACTGGCGTATCGGCGTTGCCCTGGGTCGCGCGTAGGCGCAGGCCGATCAGCCCGCCTCCGTCGATGCCGCCATTGGTGGCGATGACATCGGCGCCCGGCACCCGGCGCAGGGCATCGACCCAGGTGGTCTGGCGATCGCCGTGCCGGCGCTGGTCCTCGTCGAGCACGGTGGTCGCCGCGGTGCTGCGGCGCTGCGGCTGCTCGAGGCGCTCGGCGGTGACGATCAGCGTTTCGCCATCGCCGGCCGCGGGAGCCGTCACCTCCTCGCCCACCAGCGGGACGGACACGACGGTTGCGAGCAGCAGCGCGGGAACAGGACGCATGGCGGAAGCCTCGGGGTCGGACGCGGTCCCGGACGGCCCGCACCGCGCGGGACGACCGCACGCGCCGCTCCTCCGTGACCGACGTCCAACCCCCGCGGCGCGGCGCCGCGGGAAATGGCCGTACCCCTGGTCCCGAGGGTGGCATCGCGTGGGCCAGGCAGGTCTCCTGACTTCCGGATCGTCCCCCGGCAGCGCCTTCCCATCGCTTGCGCGACAGTGGATCCGCTGCGGAGTCCCCGGTTACAGTGGCGGGTCCGCGCCGGATTCGCACCGGCTTCCCTTTTCACCCCGGCCGACCGCTTGCGCGACCCCGGGGCACCTGGCCGGGCGCACCTTAAAGGCCTTGCCGGGTTGTCCAGACCCCCTTCGGCCCCGAAAATCGTTCGCACCCGGTTGTATGGCCGATGTTTCGAGGGTACGCATAGTCGATGAGCGATCCCGGCCAGACCGTGCAGAGCGATTTCGCGCGCGCCGCGACCGGACCGCTGCCGGCGGTGCCGATCTCGTCGCTGCCCGATTTCCGCTTCGGCCGGCGCATCGGCGCCGGCGGCATGGGCGTGGTGGTGATGGGCGAGCGGATCAGCGATGGCCGGCCGGTGGCGATCAAGCTGCTGCGCGCCGATCTCGTCGACGATCCGGAATTCCGCGAGCGCTTCCGCCGCGAAGTCGCGGTGATGCGTGCGGTCGAACACCCCAACGTGGTCGGCATCCTTGACGCCGGCGAGCACCAGGGCTGGCTCTACCTGGCCACCGAGCTGATGCGCGACGGCGATCTCGCCGCCTACCAGCGTCGGCGCGGCTCGCTGCTCGCCAAGGATGCCCTGACCATGGCGATCAAGATCGGTCGCGGGCTCGCCGCGATCCATCGCGCCGGGTTGATCCACCGCGACGTCAAACCGCAGAACGTGTTCCTCGACCACCGCGCCGCCGACGGCGGCGACGTCAAGGTCGGCGATCTCGGCATGGCGCGCAGCGCCAGCGGCGACGACCGCATGACCATGACCGGCGCGGCCTGCGGCACCCCGACCTACATGGCTCCCGAACAGGTGCGCGGGCTCACCGACCTCGATGGCCGGGTCGATGTCTACGCCCTGGGCACGCTGCTGTGGACCTTGCTGGCCGGACGCGAGCCGTTCATCGGCGACACCGTGTTCGTGGTCACCGAGGCGGTGCTCAACCAACCGGCGCCGGATCTCGCGCGCTTCGCCACCGGCATGCCCTCCGGCACCGTCGAAGTGGTGCGCAAGGCGATGGCCAAGGACCGCGCGCAACGCTACGCGACCATGGACGAGCTGGTCACCGATCTCGAACGCCTGATCGCCGGCGAGCGGCCGGTTCAAGCCGGAGTGGTCGCCGCCCCGCCGCCGGTCACCGCCGCGCCAGCCATGCCGAAGGCGGCGGCGCGGATCGCAGGCGGCGGAGGCGGAGGTATCGGCCTGGGCGGCGGCGGACTACGGCTGACCCTGCAGGCGCTGGCGGTGCTGGTGCTGCTC
>JACDEC010000420.1:2811-3632 GCA_013816645.1 Planctomycetota bacterium | reverse complement strand
GCCCGGAAGATCTGCTGCAGGCCCTCGCGGCCGATGATCGTGGCGGTGCTCGCGACCGCGTTGCCGGCTTCGTCCACCTGGCGGCGCGTGGTCTGCACTAGGTGGCCGATCTCGTCGACGACCTCGCCCTCGATGCTGGCGGCGACGACGGTGCGCGTGGTGCCCGCGGCCATCGATTCGGTCGCTGCGCGGGTGACGCCGCGCAGGCGCGAGGCGGCACCGACGACACGGCGGCCGAGGACGGTGACCATGGCGGGATCGGCGATGCTGATCACGCCCATCGCGCCGATCGTCATCCGTTCCGACATGGTCAATGACTCGCCGCTGACGAGATCCCGACCGGTGAAGATCGCCTCGATGAAGGCGCGCTCGGAGACCAGGAAGTCGGCGATCTGGAAGGCGAGGAAGAGATGCGGGCTCTCGGTACGGAAGCGGGTCCAGAACACCGCTGCGGCCTGGTCGGTCTTCAACCTGCGCAGGATGTAGATCTCCTCCAGCGCCAGCGCGACCCGTACGGCGTGCGCATCGGTCTCATCGTTGACGGAACTGCTGCCCTTCTTGGCGAAGTTCAGGCCGAACAGGAAGTCGGACTGGATCAACCGCAGCTGGAAATACGTGGCCCGCGCGAAGTCGGCACCCTGCTTGAAGCCATCGACGGAGGGATTGCAGTCGCCCCAGCCGGCGACGATCAGGGGGGTGAGGTCGCGGCCGGCATGCTGGGCCGGCAAGGCGAACACGATGCCGTCGTGCAGGGGATACACGTTCAACGGGATGCTGCGCAGCGACACGGGAAGCAGCTCGGCCGGGCTGGGCCCCACCTT
>JACDEC010000420.1:1193-2801 GCA_013816645.1 Planctomycetota bacterium | reverse complement strand
CCTTCGTCCAATACACGGCGCGGAAGGGCCAGGCATCCGAGGTCGGGTCGGGCACGCGCCGGTGGATCTCGTCGAGCGTCGCCTTGACCACCTCGAATCGTTCGGCGATCAGGTGGTCGATGATCTCGATGGTGAAGGGGTGGCCGACGTTCCACTCGGGCGTGCGCTCAGTCTCGAAGAAGCGGTCAAGCGGAGTGCCGACATGCAAGGTCTCGAGGAGCCAGGTGTAGAGATCCGGCTTGGCGCGGATGCGGACGCCGCTGTCATTGTGGTACTCGCAGGTAAGCAGCCGTTCGGCCTCGTTCCAGTGGTCCCAATTGCGGAACAGCAGGGCCTCCGGTACCGCCGATACCGTCTGCCCCGTCATCACGGCCTGCTCGTCGGCGGCGACGAGCTGCGCGACCTCCTTGCCCAGCGAGAAGTACTTCTTCAACCGGGTCAGCGCGGCGAAATCGAGCAGCTTGCGCGCCTGGATCTCGACGTGGAGGAAGGCGTTGCGCTGGGCCGCGCCCATGGCGGCAGGATCCACGACCTCGGGATCGGCGTTCGCCTCGGTGGCGCGCCGACGCAGGCGCTCCCACACGCCCTGCGCGAAGCCGCCGTTCGCCAATTCGCTGGCGAAGCGGGTCGAATCGTCGCTCGCTCCTTCGGTCAGCAGATTGTTGAGCCGCGAGAGCGTGAGGTTGTCCTGGTCGAGATCGTCATCGGTCAATGGCGCTACCGCATCAGGACGGGTGAACGGCACGCTCCACGCCCATCCCGGACCGGCGCGGCCGGTCGGCAGGATCTGCGCGGCCATCGTCACCGCCTGCTTCGCCAGTTCGTCGAGCGCGCGGATGGTGCTGGTCGCGCCGACCCCGACCGAAGGAGTTGAGGGATCGTCGATGTCGGGCGACGGTCTCCAGCCGCGCCATGCGCCGATGTCGCGCAGATCGGACACCAGCCCCTTGACCAGGGCGCTGTTGGCGATGGCGTCGCGCAGCTGGTAGAGTTGCGGCTCGACCAGGCAGAGCACGTCGGACTGCGACGGCGCGCGCACCAGCGGTTCCCACAACCCATCGACCATCGCCTGGACCAGGAACTCGCTGTAGCCGTAGCCGACGCCGGCCACGTGCAGGCGCTGCTCGCCGGGCAGGTGGTCGACGCGGTCGAGGTACGTCACCGGCGCGGGCAGGCTCTCGGCGAGGCCGGAGTGGTCGTTGATGACGATGCGGTAGCGTTCCTGATCCGAGAAATCGGCGGCGACGTGGATGCCGACGATGCCTTCGTTGCCGAGCAGCGCCTGGGTGCCGTAGGGGGGCGGTGCGTACAGTCCCTGCCAGTGGCCGCCAACGAAGCTGCCCTTGTGGACGCTGGTCTGGGTCACGATCGGCGTGCGCAGCCAGACGGATGCGCGCGGCGGCGCGCCCAGTGCGCGTGTCAGCGGGGGGATGTCGACGACCACAGCGTAGTCCCGGACCTCGCCGGGGCGCTCGATCGGATCGAGGGCCGGCAGCGAGCCGAGGACGGCGAGGGTGCCGGAGGGCGGATAGGCGAACACGCCCCTGGTGCCGCCGCGCGCCGGCAGCTTGCGCAGGTCGGTCGCGCCTGCATCGAGCGGCAGGGCCG
>JACDEC010000420.1:0-1183 GCA_013816645.1 Planctomycetota bacterium | reverse complement strand
CGTACATCGTCATCGCGACCGCCAGCGCGGTCCAGTCGAGGCTTGCGTCGGCCAGGTAGCGGGCGCGGTCGGCGGCGGTCTCCCAGTCGAGGCCGGTCAGATCGACCGGCGTCATCGACGCGGTCTCGCCGGACGCCACCGGCACGATCGCGCCGCGCGGCGTCATGGTCGAGACGGTGATCACGTCGCTGCTGGCATGGAATGGAGCCGATCCCGCTCCCAGGCCGGACTGGGCAGGTCCGATGGCTACCGAAATGCGATGGCTGGCACGGCGCATTGCTTCGTTGGGCTCGGATTCACCAGTGCGGCGGACCGCCTCGAGGTACAGCACCGCGCGGCCGCCGGTCATCCCCAGCTGCGCGGGCGCATAGGGTCGCGATGGAGCGACGAAATCGCCGCCGCCATCGACGGCTGCCTTGCGGCGTGCGACCATCCCATCCTTGGTCCACAGCCGCAGGTAGCCGGCGAGATAGGGCGAATGGGGCGCGGGTACGAACATGCGCTCGCCAGCTACCTCGACCACCTGCAGCGCCGCCGGATCGGATGAGCGGTACGTGAAGGTCAGGCGGGCGTCGTCGAGTGGTATCCCCGCCGGGAGCGTCACGACGACGGGAGTGAATGGGGCTCCGGCGCCGTCAGCCGCTTGATCGACGGGATCGCCATCGACCTCGACCGCCATGTCGTAGCCATCCGCGAAGTTCGGGATGCCGTCGTGGTCGGCGTCGCCGTCGGCGATGGCAGCGAGCTTGCCGGGAAGGAAAGCTTCGATCGCTTCGTCGCGCGGGTCGATGTCCGGCAGCGGTAGCGGCTGCTGCGGTCCGCCGGCGGGATCCGGAGGGGCGGCCACCTGACCGTTGTCGCTGTCGACAGTCAAATCGACGGACCCGACGGTGACGTTGAGGAAGTCGCTCGACGCGCAGGGATGGTCGCCACCGATGGTGACGCCCAACCAGCAGCTGCACGGGACCGTCGGTCCGCCGGACCGCTTCGAGCCAGTAGACGCGGGATTGGCCCATGGCGGTGAAGCCGAGCTGGCGCGCGGTATAGGTCGCCGGAGCGATGTAGCGGCCGGTGGCGATGGAGCTGGCGCCGGACGGTGGAGTGATCGTGGACGGCAGGGCGACCTGCCCCCCGCTGGCCAGGCGGTACCAGAGCGGTTCGTCCGGTACGCTGGGATCGGCGC